>NZ_MUYZ01000200.1:0-12856 GCF_003013775.1 Micromonospora sp. MH33 | reverse complement strand
CGGCCGCCATCGGGCTGTTCGCGCTGGCCACGGCCGCGACCGTGGCGGGCCTCGGCGCGCTGTTCGGTCGGGCCGGGCTCGGGCTCGGCGCGCTGCTCGTCTTCCTGGTCGGCAACCCGCTCTCCGCGGTCGGCGCCGCGCCCGAACTCCTGCCGCAGCCCTGGGGCGCGGTCGGGCAGTTTCTGCCGGTGGGGGCGGGCGGCACGCTGCTGCGCTCGGCCGCGTTCTTCGACGGGGCGGGCGCCGGCCGGTCGCTGGCCGTGCTGGCCGGCTACGCGCTGGTCGGCCTCGCCCTGGTCCTCGTCGTGAACCGAAGCCACCGGGCCGGTGCGGACAGCCCGGCCCCGGCCGGGCGGCCCGCCGAGGTCACGGTATGACGGCACCTCGACGGGCCGGCTACTACAAAGCGTCGTTGATAGGGGAGGATGGCCGGCGTGGAAGCTCTTCGACTGATCCTTCTCTACGTCCATCTGATCGGGTTCGCGCTGCTGCTTGGCGGTTCGATCGCCCAGTTCATCGCCGGCCGGCTGCGGATCAACGCGGCCATGCTCTGGGGCTCGGTGATCGGGCTGCTGACCGGAATCGGTCTGTCCGCCCCGCTGCGTGACGGCGACGAGCCGGCACCCGCCAAACTTGTTACCAAGTTGGTGCTCGCGCTGCTGATCTTTGTCATGGTCTTCTTCTCGCGTAAGCGGGAGTCCGTGAACCGCGGGCATTTCCTCGCCATCATCGGGTTGACGCTGGTCAACGCGGCGGTGGCGATCTTCTGGCGGTAACCCGGCAGGGCAGGGGGAACACCTCGGGAAACGGACGTTCGCGACACCTTTCCGGAGGGTGACCGACACCGGACGTGACGTGCCACACGCAAGGGTTACGTAGGGGTAACGAGCGTTCAACAGTCGTGCACGATTGTCGGCCGGTGGGTGGGCGCGGGCGTACGCTCCCGTCCGTAACGTGGGACGCCGGCGGCACACCGCAAGCCGGCGCAAGGGCTGCCACCGCGCACGACGCGGTGTGCAATGGGAAGGAGACGTCTTGCGCTCTGTGCGTGGGATGCGGATCGCCTCCGCCATCGTGGCGGGTGGCCTCGTGCTGGGCGCCGCCGCGTGCGGTGAGGCCCCCAAGGACGACAAGAACGCCGGCGGCAACGGCGGCAAGAAGTTCAGCGCCTGCATGGTGACCGATGTCGGCGGCATCGATGACAAGTCCTTCAACACCTCGGCCTGGAAGGGCCTGCAGGAGGCGCAGAAGGAGAACGCCAAGATCGACATCAAGAACGTCCAGTCGAAGGCCGAGGCGGACTACGAGGTCAACCTGACCGGGTTCGTCAACCAGAAATGCGACTTCATCCTGGCCGTCGGTGGCCTGATGCAGGACGCCACCAAGAAGGCCGCCGCGGCGAACCCGAACCAGCAGTTCGGCATCGTGGACGCGAACCCGGGTGTGGACAACGTCTACCCGATGCAGTTCGACACCGCGCAGGCCGCCTTCCAGGCCGGTTACCTGGCCGCCGGGATGAGCAAGACCGGCAAGGTCGGCACCTACGGCGGTCTGCCGATCCCGCCGGTCACCATCTTCATGGACGGCTTCGCCGACGGCGTGGCGTACTACAACAAGGCCAAGGGCAAGACCGTCCAGGTCATCGGCTGGGACAAGGCCGCCCAGAAGGGCTCCTTCACCAACGACTTCGTCAAGCAGGACGAGGGCAAGAAGGTCTCCGACGCGCTGGTCGCCCAGGGCGCGGACATCATCATGCCGGTCGCCGGCGGCGCCGGCCTCGGCACCACCGCCGCCGCGCAGGCCTCGGGCGGCAAGTACTCGGTCGTCTGGGTGGACGTCGACGGCTGCGAGAGCACCCCGAACTGCCCGGCGCTGGTCACCACCGTCGTCAAGAACATCCCGGACGCCGTGAAGGACGCCGTGCTGAAGGCCGCCAACGGCGAGAAGCTCCAGGCCAAGCCCGGCTTCGTCGGCACCCTGGCCAACAACGGCGTCTCGATTGCGCCGTACCACGACTTCGAAAGCAAGGTCCCCGCGGACCTGAAGGCCGAGGTCGACAAGATCAAGGCGGACATCGCCGCCGGCACCATCACGGTCACCTCGAAGGCCCAGCCGACCAAGTGACCGCTCCGCCGGCCGCCGCGGTGAGATCATCGGCAGCGGGGGCCGGCGGGCACCAGGTTTGACGACCGGCCGCCTCGGCGTACGCGGGGAAGACCCGCGCGACGCCGGGGCGGCCGGTCACCTTGATCCCCCACTGACCCCCACCCGGCGCGGTGGCCGGCGCGTAGCCGCTACGCTGCACCATCGCTCGCACTCCAGGAGGTTGCGCTGAGACTCGAACTGCGCGGCATCACCAAGCGGTTCGGTGATCTGGTCGCCAACGACCACATCGACCTGACGGTGGAGCCTGGAGAGATCCACGCCCTGCTCGGCGAGAACGGCGCCGGCAAGTCGACCCTGATGAACGTGCTCTACGGGCTCTACCAGCCCGACGAGGGCGAGATCCTGGTCGACGGCAAGCCGCTGAAGCTGAAGGGTCCGTCCGACGCGATCGCCGCCGGGATCGGCATGGTGCACCAGCACTTCATGCTGGTGCCGGTCTTCACCGTGGCCGAGAACGTGATGCTGGGTGCGGAACAGGTCAAGGGGGGCTTCACCGGCTTCCTCGACCGCCGGCGGGCCCGCCGCGAGGTCGCCGAGGTCTCCGAGCGGTACAACCTCCGGGTCGACCCGGACGCGGTGATCGAGGACCTGCCGGTCGGCATCCAGCAGCGGGTGGAGATCGTCAAGGCGCTGACCCGCGACGTCGACCTGCTCATCCTCGACGAGCCGACCGCCGTGCTGACCCCGCAGGAGACTGAGGAACTGCTCACGGTCATGCGGTCGCTCAGGGAGGCCGGCAAGTCGATCGTGTTCATCACCCACAAGCTGGGCGAGGTCAAGGCGATCGCCGACCGGATCACGGTGATCCGGCGCGGTAAGACGGTCGGCACCGCCGAGCCGAGCGCCAGCCGTGACGAGCTGGCCGCGCTCATGGTGGGCCGCAGCGTCCGGCTGACGGTGGACAAGAAGCCGGCCCAGCCGGGCAAGCCGATCCTCGAGGTCGCCGGCCTGGTCGTCGACGACGACCGGCAGGTACGCGCGGTCGACGGCGTCGACCTGACCGTGCACGCCGGTGAGGTGCTCGGCGTCGCGGGCGTGCAGGGCAACGGGCAGACCGAGCTGATCGAGGCGATCATGGGGCTGCGCCCGGTGCTGGCCGGCTCGGTCACCCTGGACGGCCAGGCCGTGCACGGCTGGTCGACCAAGAAGGTGCTCCGCGCCGGCGTCGGGTACGTCCCGGAGGACCGCAGCGTCGACGGCCTGGTCAAGGAGTTCTCCGTCGCGGAGAACCTGGTGCTGGACATCTACGACCGGCCGCCCTTCGGCAAGGGCCTCTCGCTCAAGCCGGACGCCATCGCGAAGTCGGCGAAGGAGCGGGTCGAGCAGTTCGACATCCGCACCTCCTCGGCCGATGCGGCGGTCGGCACCCTCTCGGGCGGCAACCAGCAGAAGGTGATCGTGGCCCGGGAGCTGTCCCGGCCGCTGAAGCTGTTCATCGCCGCCCAGCCCACCCGGGGCGTGGACGTGGGCTCGATCGAGTTCATCCACAGCCGGGTCATCCGCGAGCGGGACATCGGCACGGCCGTCATGGTGGTCTCCAGCGAACTGGACGAGGTGATCGGCCTGGCCGACCGGATCGCGGTGATGTACCGCGGCCGGGTCATCGGCGTGGTCGGCCCGGACACCCCGCGCGAGGAGATCGGCCTGCTGATGGCCGGCATCACGCCGGACACCGCCACCACGACCGCTGACGGCCCTGGCAACGAGGACGAGGCATGACCAACCCGAACCCGGTGTCGGGCTCCCCGGACAAGGAGCCGGCGACCGAGGCGCAGGAGGCGCGCAGCGAGGCCCGGGCGACGCCGTCCGCGCCCGCCGGCGACACCGAGCGGGCGGTGCCCGCCACCGCGACGAAGCAGCCCGCGGCCGAGGGGCCCCGCCCAACGCTGGGCCGCCTCTTCCTGGACAACCTCTGGGCGGCCAACACGGTCACCGTGACCGTGCTCGCGGTGCTGCTGGCCATGCTCGTCGGCGCGGTGCTGATCATCGTCTCCGACCCGGAGGTGCTGGCCACCTACGGCTACATCACCGCACGCCCGGCGGACGCGCTCAACGCCAGCTGGACCGTGGTGAGCGAGGCGTACGCCAACCTGTTCAAGGGCGCGATCTTCGACCCGGACGCGGTCGGCTTCACCGCCGCGATGGGCCCGATCTCGGAGACGCTCACCTACACCGCGCCGCTGGTCTTCACCGGCCTGGCGGTCGCGCTCGCCTTCCGCGGCGGCCTGTTCAACATCGGCGCCCAGGGCCAGGCGACCATCGGCGTCATCCTGTCCGCCGTCGCCGGCTTCGCGCTGCCGCTGCCGCCCGGGGTGCACCTGCTCGTCGCGCTGATCGCCGGCGCGCTCGGCGGCGCGCTCTGGGGCTTCGTCCCGGGCATCCTGAAGGCACGCACCGGCGCCCACGAGGTGATCAACACGATCATGCTCAACTACGTGGCGGTCTACTTCCTGTCCTGGATCATCATCCAGAGCGGGGTGCAGAACCCGAACCGGTCGGACGCGATCAGCAAGCCGGTCGACTCCTCCGCCCAGCTGCCCCGGCTGCTCGGCGACAACCTGCGGGTGCACGCCGGCATCCTGGTCGCGGTGCTGGCCACCTGGTTCATCGCCTGGCTGCTGAACCGCTCCACGCTCGGCTTCGAGCTGCGCGCGGTCGGCGAGAACCCGGACGCCGCCCGGACCGCCGGCATCAGCGTCACCAAGACGTACGTGCTGGTCATGGTGATCTCGGGTCTGCTGGCCGGTCTCGGCGGGTCGAACATGGTGCTCGGCTCGACCGCGAACGCGCTGACCCCGCTGGTGGTCGCGCAGATCGGCTTCGACGGCATCCTGGTCGCCCTGCTCGGCCGGGTGAAGCCGTGGGGCGTGCTGCTGGCCGCGCTGCTGTTCGGCGCGCTCCAGGCCGGGGGCAACCGGATGCAGTCGTACTCCGGGATCTCGCTGGAGCTGGTCACCGTGCTCCAGGCGCTCATCGTCATCTTCATCGCCGCGCCGGCCATGGTGAAGGCGATCTTCCAGCTCCGGGCGGCCCGAGCGGCCCGGCTGCAGACGAGCCTCGCGAAGGGCTGGTGAGCATGTCCACCACCGCTGTCCCCGAGGTCGCCGTGACCGCGGTCGACGAGGGCTTCTGGACGCGCGCCCGCAAGACCGGCGCCGTCCTGCTGGCGCTGGGCGTGCTCGCCACGGTGCTGTTCGGCGCGCTCGCCACCGACCAGCAGGCCCGCTTCACGCTCAGCGAGACCGAGGGCGGCGCCGCCCTGGAGATCAACGGCACGGTCGGTGCCATCCTCTTCGGGATCATCGCCGCCGCGGCCGGGGCCGCCCTGCTCGCCGGGGTGCCGAAGCGCTGGTTCACGCTGGTGCTCGGGGTCGGGCTGGTCGCCTTCGTGCTGAGCTTCCTGTGCTGGCAGGTCTCCGCCGCCCCCGAGGGCCGCAACTTCATGCCGCTGGTCAACGTCCTCCGGGGCACGTTCATCCTGGCCCTGCCGCTGATCTTCGGCGCGCTGGCCGGCGTGCTCTGCGAGCGGTCCGGCGTGGTGAACGTGGCGATCGAGGGCCAGTTGCTGATGGGCGCCTTCTCCGGCGCGCTGTTCGGCAGTATCTCCGGCAGCGTCTGGGTGGGCCTGGTCGCCGCCGCGATCGGCGGCGCGCTGATCTCCCTGCTGCTGGCCGTCTTCGCCATCCGCTACCTGGTCGACCAGGTGGTCATGGGCATCGTGCTCAACCTGCTGGCGGTCGGCGTCACCGGCTTCCTCTACGAGCGGCTGATGCAGACCGACGCGACGAAGTACAACAGCGCGCCGCGGTTCAGCAACTGGGAGATCCCGCTGCTCAAGGACATCCCGCTGCTGGGTCCGGCGCTGTTCCGGGGCAACATCTTCCTCTACCTCGGGCTGCTGCTGGTGCTGGTCATCCACATCGCGCTGTTCCGTACCCGGTGGGGTCTGCGGACCCGGTCGGTGGGTGAGCACCCGACCGCCGCCGACACCGTCGGCGTGAAGGTGCTGCGGCTGCGCTACCGCAACGTGCTCATGGCCGGGCTGGTGGCCGGCGTGGGTGGCGCCTCGTACACCCTGGCGCTCTACTCGTTCACCAAGAACATGATCGGCGGTAAGGGCTTCATCGCCCTGGCCGCGCTGATCTTCGGCCGGTGGAGCCCGACCGGGGCCCTGCTCGCGGCGCTCTTCTTCGGCTTCGCCGACCAGCTCGCCACCTACCTGGGCGCGATCGGCAGCAGCATCCCGAGCCAGTTCCTGGCGATGCTGCCCTACCTGGCGACGATCCTGGCGGTGGCCGGGCTGGTCGGCAGGGTCCGGGCGCCGGCCGCCGACGGCAAGCCGTACATCAAGGGCTGACCGCCCGCGACGCACCGTGCCCGGCGGGGGGAGACCCGCCGGGCACCGTCGTCTCCGGCCGCCACCGCGACCGATCGACGTGAATTGGGCAGAATGGGAGTCGTGATGGAGATCGACTGGGAGCGGCTGCGGGCCGCCGCCACCGAGGTCATGCGGCACGCGTACGTGCCCTACTCGAAGTTCCCCGTCGGGGCGGCCGCCCTGGTCGACGACGGCCGGGTGGTGGTCGGCTGCAACGTGGAGAACGCCGCGTACGGCGTGGTCCTCTGCGCCGAGTGCGGCGTGGTCTCCTCGCTGCACGCCACCGGCGGCGGGCGGATCGTGGCGCTGTCCTGCGTCGACGCCACCGGCGAGCCGCTGATGCCGTGCGGCCGGTGCCGGCAGCTGCTCTGGGAGCAGGGCGGCCCGGATTGCCTGATCGAGGCGAAGGGTCGCCCGCTGCGGATGGCCGAGCTGCTGCCGCACGCGTTCGACGTGGCCGACATCGAGGCGGTGACCGGCGAGCACCCGGTGCCCGTGGTGCCGGACCGGCTGGCCGCCTGGCGGGGCCGGGGCACGGTCTTCGTGCACCCCGACCTCTCCGCCGGGCAGCAGGTCTGGACGGCGTACTGGGAGCGGTCGTCCGGGGACACCGAGGGCGCCGAGACCGGCGTGCTGGAGGAGGGCCCGACCTGGGCCGATCCGGCGGAGGCGATCACCTGGGGGCTGGCCCGGACGCCGCGCGTCGTCGTGGTGGACGCGTCGGGCACCATCTTCTGGGCCGGCGAAGGTGAGCCGCCCCTGGAGATCCCGGTCCGCTGGTCCCCTGCCTGAGCGGCGGGACCGGTTCCTGAACGACGAGGAAAGATCATCTGATGAGTGCATTCACGGCGGTTGACGTCATCCGGGCCAAGCGGGACGGGGGCGTGCTGAGCGACGGCCAGATCGACTGGGTCGTCGACGCGTACACCAAGGGGCTGGTGGCCGACGAGCAGATGTCGGCGCTGGCCATGGCGATCCTGCTGCGCGGCATGACCGGGCCGGAGATCGCCCGGTGGACCGCCGCGATGATCGCCAGCGGCGAGCGCCTGGACCTGTCGCCGGTGGCCCGGCCGACCGTGGACAAGCACTCCACCGGCGGCGTCGGTGACAAGATCACCCTGCCGCTGACCCCGCTGGTCGCCGCCTGTGGCGCGGCCGTGCCGCAGCTCAGCGGCCGGGGCCTCGGCCACACCGGCGGCACCCTGGACAAGCTGGAGTCGATCCCCGGCTGGCGGGCCGCGCTGACCAACGAGGAGTTCATCGACCAGCTCCGCGACGTCGGCGCGGTGATCTGCGCGGCTGGCGACGGGCTCGCTCCGGCCGACCGCAAGCTGTACGCGCTGCGCGACGTCACCGGCACCGTCGAGGCCATCCCGCTGATCGCCAGTTCGATCATGAGCAAGAAGATCGCCGAGGGGACCGGGGCGCTGGTGCTCGACGTGAAGGTCGGCTCCGGCGCCTTCATGAAGAACGTCGACGACGCCCGCGAGCTGGCCCGGACCATGGTGGAGCTGGGCGGCGCGCACGGGGTGCGGACGGTCGCCCTGCTCACCGACATGTCCACCCCGCTCGGCCTGGCCATCGGCAACGCGGTCGAGGTGACCGAGTCGGTCGAGGTGCTGGCCGGCGGCGGCCCGGCCGACGTGGTGGAGCTGACCCTGGCGCTGGCCCGGGAGATGCTGGTCGCGGCCGGCCTGCCCGACGCCGACCCCGAGGCGGCGCTGCGGGACGGCCGGGCCATGGACTCCTGGCGCACGATGATCCGGGCGCAGGGCGGCGACCCGGACGCCCCGATGCCCACGGCCCGTGAGGTCGAGGTGGTCACCGCGACCGACGACGGCTACGTCGCCGGGATCGACGCGTACGCGATGGGCGTGGCCGCCTGGCGGCTCGGCGCCGGCCGGGCCCGCAAGGAGGACCCGGTGAGCATCCCGGCCGGGGTGGTGCTGCACAAGCGCCCCGGCGACCCGGTACGCGTCGGCGAGCCCCTGTACGAGCTGCGCGCCGAGCACGCCGAGCGGATCCCGGCCGCGCTGGCCGAGGCGGAGCGGGCGGTGCGGATCGCGCCGGACGCCCCCGCCGCGACGCCGCTGGTGATCGAGCGGATCGGCTGATCTTTCCGGTCATGGTGCGGTGCCCACCGAGCCGCTATTCTCGCAGGCCAAGGGGGGACCGACCGGCGATGAGCCGTTGCGAGCAGACAGGGACCTGAGCCGTGCGCGTACCCGCCCCCGACCCCCGGGCCGTTCGTGAGGCGAGCCTCGACGAGCTGTCGCGGCTGGGCCTCCCGCTGCCGCCACCGCAGTTTCCGCTGGTCTGGGAGCCGGGGGACGAGATCGAGCTGCGTACCACCCGGGAGATCGAGGCCCGGATCGCGGTGCTGCACGTGATCCTGGCCCGCTGCTTCGGGATGCCCGCGCAGGCGGCGATGGGCTGGCTGCTGGAGTCGCACCTGGTCGAATCGGTGACCCCGCCGGAGTGGCAGTTCGTGATGGGCGGCAAGGGCGACCACCGGTCGTTCGTGCTGCACCACGACGCGCTGTTCTCGCTGGCCTGGGTGCTCGGGCTGGCCAAGGAGCTGGACCCCACGGTGCCGGTGGACGAGCGGCTGGTCGAGCGGATGCCGAACCTGGTGGCCGGGGAGACCTTCGGTCAGTGGCGGGCCCGGATCCTGGCCGCCCCGCAGCACCCCGCCGACGCGGCCGCCCTGCTCGACCTGCACTACTGCCTGGACTGGGCGTACCTGGAGTCGGAGGAGGCGGGGCTGGCACTGCCCGGGCTGGTGGACGCGAACGCGATCGGGCAGCGCCGGTGGGCGCTGGAGTGGGCGGTGGTGCTGCGCGGGCCGTACCACGACGAGCCGCCGGGCTGGGAAGAGGTCGACCTCTCCACCTGAGCGGCGGTGGTCAGCGCGGCCGGTGCACGGCGAGCCGGACGGCGAGGGTGACCGGCACCGGCTCGGGCAGCGCGGCGATCCGCTCGGCGAGCCGGGCCGGGTCGGTGTGCCAGGCGCTGGGGCCCATCCCGACCAGGGTGGCCACCTCGGTGCGGCTCAGCTCCAGCCGGGCCCGGTGCTCGGCGGCCGATTCCTCGGTGAACTGCCCGCTCAGGCTGCCGGCGACCCGGTCGGCCTTGGCCGGGTCCACCCGGAGCAGGTCGAGCGCCCCGACCAGTTCGGCGAGATGGTCCACGGCCGGGGTGACCACCAGCAGCGCGCCGGCCGGGTCGAGCACCCGGTGGAACTCGGCGCCGTTGCGCGGCGCGAAGACGTTCAGCAGCACCGTGGCGGAGCGGTCGGCCAGCGGCAGCCGCTGCCAGGTGTCGGCCAGCGCGGCGGCGGCGCGCGGATGGGCCCGGGCCGCCCGGCGCAGTGCCGGCTTGGCGACGTCGAGGGCCAGGCCGACCGCGTCCGGCAGCGCCGCCAGCACCGCCGCGAGGTACCAGCCGGTGCCGGCCCCGGCGTCCACCACCAGGGGGTACGCCTCGCCGTCGCCGTTGCCCGCCGGGTCCAGCCGCGCGACCGACGGGGCCTGCGCGGCGTCCTTTGCTCTGCAGCCGTCGGCGCAGCACGCCTCGTTGCCCGGTGCTGCGTCCGGGGCTGCAGAGCGAAGGCGGGACGAGCCGGACACGATCTCCCGGGCCTTCGCGGCGAGCGCGGCGGCCACCGGGCCGTAGTGGCCGGCCGCGAGGAAATCGGCGCGGGCGGCGACCATCTCGGCGCTGTCCCCGGTGTGCGGGGCACGGCCGGCGAGCAGGTTGACGTACCCCTGGCGGGCGACGTCGAAGCTGTGCCGGCGCGGGCAGCGCAGCGCCCGGGCGGTGCCGGCGGTGGTCTCCACCAGCGGCTCGGCGCAGACCGGGCAGCGCAGCCGGGCCAGGATGCGGTCGTCCACGCTCAGGCCTCCGGGGTCGGGCGGCCGGCGAGATGGTCGACCACCCGGTGGGTGAGCGCGCCCAGCGCCGCGATCTCCTCGGCGCTGAGCAGGTCGATGAGGTGCCGACGGACGGCGGCGACGTGCCCCGGGGCGGCCGCCTCGACGGCCTGCCGGCCGGCCGGGGTGAGCGCGACGACCGAGCCCCGGCCGTCGGTCGCGCACTCCTCCCGGGTGACCAGGCCGCGCTGCTGCATCCGGGAGATGTGGTGGGAGAGCCGGCTGCGCGACCAGAGCATCCGGTCGGCCAGTTCGCTGAGCCGCAGCCGCTGGTCGGGCGTCTCGGAGAGGTCGGTGAGGACGTCGTAGTCCGGCTCGGAGAGCCCCGCGTCCTGCATCAGCTCCCGGGCCAGTTCCAGGTCGAGCAGGCGGCGCATCCGGCGGTAGCCGCGCCAGGCCCGCGCCTCCCGCTCGTCCAACCACCGTGGTGTGTCCATGTGCCGAGCATAGTCCAGTGGTTGACATGTCATCAAACGCCGCCTACGGTCGATGACATGTCAACCCAACTGCCTGCGCGGCCGCCCGCCGGCGACCTGCGGGCGGTCCAGATGATCAAGCAGGTGGTGACCACGTTGAACATGGTGCCGGTCAACGAGGCGGTGACCGTCTTCCTGCGGCAGGCGCTGGACGAGGCCGGCGAGCTGCGACCGGATCCGGGCCGGGAGGCGGCCGCGGACCAGATGCTCGACCAGCTGGCCCGGCTGGCCGTCGCGCTCGCGCCGCTGCGGGTGCCGGCGTGACGGCCCGGCTGTGGGAGCTGTTCGGCGGGCGGGGGCGCGGGGTGCTGGTGACCCTGCGCCGGGACGGGCGGCCGCAGCTCTCCAACGTCGACTACCTGGCCGAGCCGGGGCTGATCCGCTGCTCCACCACGGGCGACCGGGCCAAGGTGCGCAACCTGCGGCGCGACCCGCGGGCCAGCTTCCACGTCAGCACCGCCGACGGCGGGGCGTACGCGGTGGCCGAGGGGCGGGTGGACCTCACCCCGCCGGCCGCGGCAGCCGACGACGCCACGGTCGAGGAACTGGTCGAGGTCTACCGGCGGATCCGGGGCGAGCACCCGGACTGGGCGGACTACCGGGCGGCCATGGTGGCCGACGGGCGGCTGGTGCTCCGCCTCACGGTCGAGCGGGTGTACGGCTGGCGGCCGTGAGCCGCCCCGGTCCGGTGCCGCGCCCCGGCGGTCGGTGACTAGGGTCGGTGCATGGCAATCTCGTACGAGGACATCGTCAAGGTCCCGAAGGCGCTGCTGCACGACCACCTCGACGGCGGTCTGCGGCCCGCGACGATCGTCGAGCTGGCCGCCGAGGCCGGCCACGAGCTGCCCACCACCGACCCCGAGGCGCTGGGCCGGTGGTTCGCCGAGGCGGCGAACTCCGGTTCGCTGGAGCGCTACCTGGAGACCTTCGCGCACACCGTGGCGGTCATGCAGACCGGGCCCGCGCTGCGTCGGGTGGCCCGCGAGTGCGCGCTCGACCTGGCTGGCGACGGGGTGGTCTACGCCGAGGTCCGGTTCGCTCCCGAGCAGCACCTGGAGCAGAACCTGACCCTGGACGAGGTGGTCGACGCGGTGGTCACCGGGTTCCGGGAGGGCAGCGCCCTGGCCGCCGAGGCGGGCACCCCCATCCGGGTCGGCACACTGCTCACCGCGATGCGGCACGCGGCCCGGTCGCAGGAGATCGCCGAGCTGGCCGTGCGGCACCGGGACACCGGGGTGGTCGGCTTCGACATCGCCGGCGCGGAGGCGGGCTTCCCGCCCACCCGGCACCTGGACGCCTTCGAGTACCTCCAGCGGGAGAACTTCCACTTCACCATCCACGCCGGCGAGGCGTTCGGGCTGCCGTCGATCTGGCAGGCGATCCAGTGGTGCGGCGCGGACCGGCTGGGGCACGGCGTCCGGATCGTCGACGACATCACGCCCGGGAACCCGCCGGCGCTGGGCCGGCTGGCCGCGTACGTCCGGGACAAGCGCATCCCGCTGGAGCTGTGTCCCTCCTCGAACGTGCAGACCGGGGCGGCCGCGTCGATCGCCGACCATCCGATCGGGCTGCTGCGTGACCTGCGCTTCCGGGTGACGGTGAACACCGACAACCGGCTGATGAGCGGCACCTCGATGTCCCGGGAGATGGCCCTGCTGGTGGACGCCTTCGGCTACGGCTGGAAGGAACTCCAGTGGTTCACCATCAACGCGATGAAGAGCGCCTTCATCCCGTTCGACGAGCGGCTGAAGATCATCGACGAGGTGATCAAGCCGGCGTACGCCAAGCTGATCGGCTGATCACGGCTGCCGCGGGTGGCCGGCGAGCAGGGCGGCCACCCGGCGCAGCACCTGGCCGGCCCGGGCCGCCTCGGCGCCCAGCCCGGTCTGCCGGCGCAGCACCGC
>NZ_MUYZ01000020.1:0-46162 GCF_003013775.1 Micromonospora sp. MH33 | reverse complement strand
GCCGTGCGGGTTCCGGACAGCACCGTCGCCGCCCGGTAGGCCCGCGGGACCGCCCGGGCGCCGGGGCCGGCCGGCGGCCGGGCGGTCCCGGCCGGGCAGCCGGCCCGGCCGGCTGCCGACGCCGACCGGATCCGGTGGGAGGACCGACCGCCGTACCTCGACGGTCGGTCCTCCCGGCAGGTCAGACCGGCACACGGGCGTCCCGGACGCTGTCGGCCAGCTGGGTGGCGAAATCCCGGACCGCGTCGAGCCGGGCGGCCGGGTCCCCGTTGTCGATCAGCCGGCGGACGAAACCGGCACCAACGATCACCCCGTCGGCGTACGCGGCGATCCCGGCCGCCTGCGTGCCGGTGGACACCCCCAGCCCGACACAGACGGGCACGTCGGTGACCGCCCGTACCCGGCCGACGAGGTTCCGCGCCGCGTCCGCCGAGGCGTCGCCGGTGCCGGTGACCCCCATCGACGCCGCCGCGTAGACGAAGCCCCGGCTGGCCGCGGCCGTGCGGGTGAGCCGCTCGGTGGTCGACGACGGGGCGACCAGGTAGATCCGGTCGAGCTGGTGGGCGTCGCTGGCCGCAGTCCACCCGCTCTGGTCCGCCTCCTCGGGGATGAGATCCGGGATGATCAGCCCGCATCCGCCGGCGGTGGCCAGTTCCTCTGCGAACCGCTCGACGCCGTAGCACTCGACCGGGTTCCAGTAGGTCATGCAGACCGCGGCGGCCCCGGCGACGGTGACCGCCTCGACCGCCTCGAAGACGTGCGGCGTGACGGTCCCGCCGGCCAGCGCGACGTCCACCGCATGTTGGATGACCGGCCCGTCTATGGCGGGGTCGCTGTAGGGCAGACCGACCTCGATCACGTCGACGCCGGCCGCGACCATCGCCTCCATGGCCGCGATCGAGTCGGCCGCGGTGGGGAAGCCGACCGGGAGGTAGCCGATCAGCGCCGCCCGGTCGTCCGCCCGTACCCTCCGCAGGGTCCGGCTCAGCCCGGTCTCCGACGCGCCCGCGTCACCCACAGTCGTCCCCTTCAGCCCCAGGTGCTCGATGGCGGTGTGCATGTCCTTGTCACCCCGTCCGGAGAGGCAGACGACGATCACCGGTGGGGCGCCCTCCGGCCCGGTGGGCAGGGTCGGCGCGATCCGCAGCGCCCCGGCCAGCGCGTGCGCCGACTCGATCGCCGGGACGGTTCCCTCGGTACGGCTCAGCCGGGCGAAGGCCCACATCGCCTCGTCGTCGTCCACCGGCTCGTACCGCACCCGGCCGGTGTTGTGCAGCCAGGCGTGTTCCGGACCGACCGCTGGGTAGTCCAGCCCCGCCGAGATCGAGTGGCTCTCCCGGGTCTGGCCGTACCGGTCCTGGAGCAGGTAGGTGCGGGCGCCGTGCAGCACGCCCACCGAGCCCCCGGTGATCGAGGCGGCGTGCCGGTCGGTCGCCACGCCGTGACCGCCGGCCTCAAAGCCGTACAGGCGCACCCGGCTGTCGGGCACGAACGGGTGGAACAATCCGATGGCGTTCGAGCCACCGCCGACGCAGGCCGCCACCGCCGTCGGGGCCGGCAGGCCGAGGGCGGCCACCTGGGCGCCCGCCTCCAGCCCGATCACCCGGTGGAAGTCGCGGACCAGGGCCGGGAACGGGTGCGGCCCGGCCGCCGTGCCCAGCACGTAGTGCGTGGTGTCCACGTTGGTCACCCAGTCCCGGATGGCCTCGTTCAGGGTGTCCTTGAGCGTCCGGCTACCCACCGACACCGGAACGACCTGTGCGCCGAGCACCCGCATCCGGGCCACGTTGAGCACCTGCCGGCGGATGTCCTCCTCGCCCATGTAGACGACGCATTCGAGGCCGAGCAGTGCCGCCGCGGTGGCGGTCGCGACGCCGTGCTGGCCGGCCCCGGTCTCGGCGATGACCCGGCGCTTGCCCATCCGGCGGGTCAGCAACGCCTGACCCAGCACATTGTTGATCTTGTGCGAGCCGGTGTGGTTGAGATCCTCGCGCTTGAGCAGGATCCGCGCGCCGGCGCCCTCGGCGAACCGGGGCGCCTCGGTAAGCGGACTCGGCCGCCCCGCGAAACCGGTAAGCAGCGCGGCGATCTCGGCATGGAACTCCGGGTCCTCGCGGGCCAGGTGGTACGCCTCGGTCACCTCGGCCAGCGCCGCCATCAGCGCCTCCGGCATGAACCGCCCACCGAACGGGCCGAAGTGGCCGTCCCAGCCCTCGGGCAGCTCGGCACCGTCGAGCGCCTCGGCCACCAACGCCACGTACGCCTTCGGCGGCGCCGCCCACGGCGGGGTCATCGGGCCACCCCCGCCGGCCGCCGGCCCGCCGCCACCAGCGCGGTCACCGTCGCTCGTGGATCCGCGCTGGTCACCAGCGTCTCGCCGACCAGCACGGCGGCTGCGCCAGCGTCCCGGTAGGCGCTGACGTCCGCGGGAACCCGTACCCCCGACTCGGCGACCCGGACCACGTCGTCGGGCACCAGGGCGGCCAACGTCGCGAACACCCCCGGGTCGACCTCCAGGGTGTTGAGGTTCCGGGCGTTGATGCCGACCACCCGCGCGCCGGCGTCGACCGCCCGGCGGACCTCCTCGGCGTCGTGCGCCTCGATGAGGGTGGTCATGCCCAACTCGGTCGCCTCCCGCAGCAGCGCCTCCAGCTCAGCCTGGCCGAGCGCCGCGACGATCAACAGCACCAGGTCGGCACCGAAGGCGCGGGCCTCCCAGAGCTGGTACGGCGAGACGATGAAGTCCTTGCGCAGCACCGGCACCCGTACGGCGGCACGGACTGCGGTCAGGTCGGCCAGGGAACCATCGAACCGGCGCGGCTCGGTGAGCACGCTGACCGCGGCGGCGCCCCCGGCCACGTACGCCTCGGCGAGGCCGGCCGGGTCGTCGATCGCGGCCAGCGGACCCTTGGCCGGGCTACGCCGCTTGATCTCGGCGATGACCCGTACCGTGTCGCCGCGCAGGGCGGCCACCGCGTCCAGCGGCGGGGCCGTCGTGGCAACCGCCGCCTCCAGGGCGGCCAGGTCGACGAGCATTTCCCGGGCCGCCAGATCCACGCGTACGTCCTGCACGATCTCCTGCAACACGCTCATCGGGACACCCCCTCACTTGCTCGGCTCGATCGAGAGCTGGTGGTGGAACAGGCGCAGCGGGTCCCACTGGCTCTTGACCCGCCGCAACCGGGGGTAGTTCGCGCCGTAGTACAGCTCCTGCCACGAACTGCCCGACCGGTTCCATGCCGGGTCGCGCAGGTCGACGTCGGGATAGTTGATGTACGCCCCTCCGGTGTCGCGGTTGCGTACCGGCACGCCGCCGGTGCCGACGTAGACGTCCCGGTAGAACTCGCGCAGGCAGCGGATGTGCGTCGCGTCCTCGGCCTCGTCGTCCCACTCGCTGATGTACATCAGCATCAGCGCGGCGTCGCGGTGCGAACTCGCGGTCGCCGACTCGGCGACGGCGGTGACCTGACCGCCGTACGGGGCGATCAGCACCGCACTGCCCGGGTGGCGTAGTCGGTGGCGGTCAGCGCGCGGTGGATGGCCGCCGCCTGCGCCTCGGTGAACGCGGTCCGGTGCAGCGCCGACTTGCCCTTGATCCGGCGTCCGACCGGCCGGTCGGCGAAGCCGGACCACTGGGTGCCGAGCAGCCAGGGCAGCCGCCGCCGGACGGTGCTCTGCCCGGGCACGCCCACCCCGTCCCCGATCTCCCTCGAGAACTCGTCGAGCAGCCCGTCGGGGTCCGGCGCCTGCGTCGACACCTGGGTGTTGAGGACGACGGCGCCACCGGAGCGGTGGAACGTGATCAGATGGCTGTAGAGGTGGTTCTCCACCAGACCCGGCCGGTTGCGCGCGGCGTACAGCGGCTGTAGTTGAGCAGCAGCCGGGTGAACGCCGCCCGGTCCATCGCAGCCCAGGGCCAGATCACGGTGCTGACCAGCAGCTCCGCCGGGGCCCGGGGCAGCAGCCGGCGGGGGGCCGGGCTGGCCACCCCGGGCGACCGGAACCAGTACCGGGTCACCACGCCGAAGTTACCGCCGCCACCCCCGGTGTGCCCCCACCACAACTCCCGGTGCGGATCGTCGGCGTCGCGGGTGGTGACCACCGCCCGGGCCAGACCGGACCGGTCAGCCACCACCACCTCGACGGCGTAGAGGTGGTCGACGGTCAGCCCGAACAGGCGGCTGAGCGGGCCGTACCCGCCACCGGCGATGTGCCCACCGACGCCGACGCTCGGGCACGAGCCGGCCGGCAGCGCGACTCCCCAGCCGGTGAAGAGCCGGCGGTTGACCTCCTCCAACCGGGCGCCGACGCCGACCACGAAGGCCCGGCGGGTCGGGTCGAAGCCGATCTGGTCGAGCCCGGACAGGTCCACCAGCACCTCGACGGCCGGGTCGCTGACGAAGTTCTCGAAACAGTGGCCGCCGCTGCGGACCGACAGCCGCCGCCCCGAACGCGCGGCCTGCTGGACCGCCTGCACCACGTCGGCGGTGGAGGTGGCCACCACCACCTGCCCGGGTCGGCCCACCCAACGCTGATTGACCCCGCGTACCAGGTCGGCGTACTGCGGGTCGCCGGGCCGTACGGTCGGCGGCGCGGCGCCGCCCACCGAGGCCGGTCCGCCCACCGACGCCGGTCCGGCCGCCGGCGCGGGTACGCCGCCGACGAGCACGGCGGTCACCGCGCCACCCAGCACCGCCGAACCACCTGCACTCCACGACGGGTCAGTTCCACCCGAGTCACCTTCCTTCTGCGGTCTGTCGCAACGCCACCAACAGGCGGTCGCGTTCTTGCACGCCGTCGAGCCGGAGCCGGTCGTCGAAAACGATCAGGGGCACTGCGGCGGTCTCCCGCCGGGCCCGTCGGATCAGGTCCCGGACCTCGTCCACACCGGTGTCGCCGTCGAGGAAGCGGGCCACCCGCTCGGGCGCCATTCCCGCCCGACCGGCCCGTTCGACCAGCACCTCGGCGGCGGACACGTCGACGGCATCGACGAAGTAGCCCGCGAAGAGCAGCTCTTCGAGCCGTCCCTGGACCTCCTCGCCGTACTCCCGCCCGGCCAGCCAGAGCAGCCGATGCGCGGCCAGGGTGTTGACCGCGTAACCGGACTCGTTCGCGAAGGCGATACCAATGCCGAGGCCGTACTCGGTAACCTCGCTGTTCATCCGGGCCGCCTTGGCCTCGCCGTACTTGCCGGCCAGCCAGGTGAGCATGGGCATCGGCGTGGCGGGATGTTCGCCGTCGATCTGGTACGGGTGTCGCACGATCCGCACCGTGGGATCGCCGGACTCCCGTACGGCCGCGTCGAGGTGGCACTTGGTGACATAGCACCACGGGCAGGAGATGTCGAGATAGCTGTCGACCCTCACGGCTGCACCCCCGGGACGGCGACCGGCACGTCGTAGGACGGTCGGTCGTTGACCGTGGCGACGTCGAACCCGCCCAGGCGGGCGTACCGCTCGGAGATCTCGGCCAGCTCGGCGGCCGGGATCACGTCGTGCACGTCGGTGAAGCCGTCCGGGGCCCGCCGAGCCGCCAGGCTGATGACGAGTTCCGGCCCGAGCTGCCGGTTACGCTCCTGCAGGTCCGTGGCGACCGGCCGCCGCTGCTGCTCGTACTCGGTCAGGGCGGCGACCGGGTCGGCCTGCCGGGCCAGGCAGTACGCCAGCACCCGGGCGTCCACGATGGACTGGGTGGCGCCGTTGGAGCCCATCGGGTACATGGCGTGCGCGGCGTCGCCGAGCAGCGTCACCGGCCCGAAGGTCCACCGGGGCAACGAATCCCGGTCCACCATGGGATAGAGGAACGCCTCCCCGCCGGCCCGGACCAGCTCCGGCACGTCCAACCAGTCGAAGCGCAGGTCGGCGAAGTCGGCCAGGAAGGAATCCGGCTCGACCACCCGGTTCCAGTCCGCCCGGGCCGGCCGCTCCTGCTCGGCGGCCGGCCGGGCCAGCGCCCAGTTCATCAGCACCGGCGCCCCGGGGGCGGCCGGTAGGGACATCGGGTACACCACGGCCCGACGGCGTTCGTCCCCGGCAATGATCATCGTCCGCCCGTTGAGCATGGGCGGCAGCCAGGCGGAGCCCCGCCACACAAGCAGCCCGTTCCACGGCGGCTCACCCTCGCCGGGATAGAGCGCCGAACGGACCGCCGAGTTGATACCGTCCGCGCCGACCATGACGTCCGCGTCGAACTCGCTGACGCCTCCGGCGGCCGGATGGTCCACGACGGTCCGCACCGAGTCGTCCGCCCGGACGTCGAAGTCCCGTACCCGCGCGTCGGTGACCACCGCCGCGTCGCCGAGCCGTCGGCGTACCTCGTCGAGGAGGACCATCTGCAACCGACCCCGGTGGATCGACAGCTGCGGCCAGCGGTAACCAGCGGACCGGCCGCGCGGTTCGTTCCAGATCAACGAGCCGAACCGGTTGTAGTAGGACAGCTCCCCGGTGCACACCGCGACCGTCGTCAGGTCGTCCAGCAGACCCAGTTCGGCGAGTACGCGGACCGCGTTGGGCAGGATGTTCAGGCCGACCCCGAGCGGCCGGATCTCCGGGGCCGCCTCCAGCACCCGGACGTCGTCGATGCCCGCCGCGTGCAGGCTCAGCGCCAGCGTGAGGCCACCGATGCCGGCGCCCGCGACCAGGACCCTCACAGCGCCACCCCGCCCCGCCAACGCTGCTGAGGAATCGTGCGGTTCGGTTGGGCCCGGCGCTCCTCGGTCGACGGGTCGGACCGCCGCGCCTGGACCAGGTTGGCGTTCTGCCGGGTCAGATCGATGATCTGCCGGAGCAGGTCGACGCTGGCGCCGCCACTGCCCACCGGGTAGAGCCGCAGGTCGGCCTGGTACGCCTGGCGGGCGATGCCGAGGTGACGACCCCGGAACACCACCACGGTCCGCAGCACCCGGGCCAGCGCCTCCGCGCCGCGGCGCAGCACCGGGGACCCGCCGCCGGTTAGCGCGCCGTCGACCCCGCCGAAGGCGTCGATGAGCCGGCTCACCACCGACCGTCGCTCGGTCCAGCGGGTGTAATAGTTCCGCCAGCGCGGCAGGCTGTAGGGCACCGAGTGGCGGATGAACTCCTCGTACCCGGGATCGCTGCGGTCCGTCGCCCAGATGACCTGGTCCACGAGCCAGAGGGGCACCTGCGCGGCGGCCGGGCCGAGCAGTTCCCGGCCCTCAACGGTGATCTCCTCAAAGTACGGACGGAGCACCCGGGCGAAGAAGACCGGGCTGACGTGTCGCAGCACCATGTCGATCGAGTCCACCATCGACGTGAGCCGGACGTTCAGCTCGTCCAGCAGCGGCGCGAACTCCGGGTCCGTCGGCTCGGTGTCGGCCAGGGCGTCGCAGGTGTTGAGGCCGGTCCGCAGGTCGGGGAAGACCATCCGCACCGACTCCTGGAGGAACCCCTCCTGCGGGTCGCCGGTGTACATCCGCTGGCGGTGCCCCACCGGGTTCCAGGTGGTGTAGTGGTGCACGGTGTCGCGGGGCACCATGTCGGTACGCCGGCCGATCTCCTCCAGCACCACGGTGACTTCCGGCACGACCGGCAGCGGCTCGACACCGTGCCGCTTGAGGGAGCCCAGGAACATGCCCAGGTCGCGCATGGCCGCGAGGCACTCGTCTACCGAGTAGGTGGCGACCTCGTCCAGGCCGGGTATCAGGGCGCGCAGGGCGCCGGATATCGCCGGCACGTCCGCCTGCGCGTTCATCGCGCGCAGCCGGAAGCAGGCCGGATCGGCGTTGAGCGGGTCGAGGAGCCGGACGTTCTCGATCCGGGCCAGGCTGGACAGGTCGGTGATCGTCGCGTTTGGCATTTCTCACTTCCTAGTCAGAGGGGACGGAGAGTGGGTCGCAGGAGGACGCGCGTCGTGGCGGGCACGACGTGCGCGGGAACGGAGGGGGTGGCGAGGTGGGTCGGCGCGACGGGGCCGTTGTCGCTCAGTTACCGACCGGGGTGAGTGGGCTCGGCGGAGCCGCCTGGTCCAGCCAGTGCCGGGTGGTCTGCCAGGGGCGTGGCGGCAGGGACACCAGACGGCCGGCCGGCCCGACGTCGCCCGGCGTCTCGGCGGTCTCCCCCGGCCCGCCCGACAGCACCGCGCGCAGGTCCCGGATCATGTCGTCGTGGGAACAGCCCTGCACGATCACCTGGTGGGGGTAGCGCCGACGCCGAACATTGGTGCTGTAGCAGATGTCCCGCAGGTCGAGCGCCGCGCCCGCGCCACCGGGCGCGAGGAAGGCCAGGTAGCGCTGGATCAGCTCGGTCAGCCCGTCCGGTGTGCGGGCGCTGAGGACCAGCGAACAGCGGTCGCCGGCCGCTCCGGGCGCTCCGGTCGGCCGGCACGTCCCGGCCCGGTCCGCGGCCTGGGCGAGCACCAGGTGGACGTTGGCGCCGGACATGCTCTGCCCGTTCACCGCCACGATCGTCGGTCGACCATGGTCGGGCAGCGGGGTCACGACGTCCGGCACGACCAGGGGTACCCGGTCCCAGTCGACGTCCACCCGGGGGCGCACGCAGTGCAGGCTCGGCGGCACGAGTCCGTGCTCCAGGCAGAGCACCGCCTTGAGCAGGCCGGCCAGGCCGGCAGCGGCCTCGGTGTGGCCGATGTTCGTCTTGACCGACCCCACCAGGCAGGGCCGTCCGGCGGGCCGTCCCTCGGCGAGCACCCGGATCAGCGCGGCGAGTTCGGCCGCGTCGATCCGGGTCCCGGTCCCGTGCGCCTCGACGTAGTCGACATCCGCCGGGGAGACACCGGCAGCCGCGTATGCGGCCCGCATCGCGGCGGTCTGACCGGTGACCGAGGGCGCGGTCAGCTCGGGCTTGGCCCGACCGTCGTTGCTCACCGCGCTGCCCAGCAGCACGGCGCGCACCCGGTCACGGTCGGCGAGGGCGGCGGTCAGCGGCTTGAGGACCACCACCACGACGCCGTCGCTACGGACGAAGCCGTCCGCGGAGCTGTCGCCGAACTTGCACCGTCCGTCGGCGGCCAGCACCCCCGCCTGCCCGAACATCACCGCAGGGGTGGGCGTCAGCACCAGGTTGACCCCGGCGACGACCGCCATCGTGCTCTCGCCCGAGCGGAGGCTCTGCGCCGCCAGGTGGACCGCCACCCCCGAGGACGCCTGGGCGGCGTCGACGGTCAGGCTGGGTCCGCGCAGGTCGAAGGCGTACGAGAGCCGGCCGGCCGCCATGCCGCGCTGCTGGCCGCCGAGGACGGAGGCCAACCCGAGCCGGTCCAGTCGCGGGCTCTGGAGATCCCAGTAGTCGGCCTGGCTCTGCCCCACGAACACCGACGTACGGCTGCCCGCGAGGTATTCGGGCAGCTGACCGGCGTCCTCCAGCGCCTCCCACGCGCTCATCAGCAACAGCCGCTGTTGTGGGTCCAGACTCGCCGCCTCGTCGTCGTCGATGCCGAAGAACCCGCCGTCGAACTCGGCGACGCCGTCCACGAAGCCACCCCAGCGACTGGTCGTCCGACCGGGCGGCGGTGGAAACGGCGCGACGTAGTCGTCGACCCGGAACCGGTCCGCTGGGACCTCCGTGATCAGGTCCCGGCCGTCGAGCAGGTGTCGCCAGAGCTGTGTCGCGTCGGGTGCGCCGGGAAGACGGCAGCCTACGCCGATCACCGCGATCGCCTCCCCCGCCTGCCGTCGTGCTGACCGCATGTGACGAATTCCTCCCCGAAGGTCGTGCGGTGGATCCGGCGTGCAGTCGTGAGCGGTGGCCGGCACCGCCCGGGCGCCCGGCCGGCACGCCGCTGTCGGCCTGCCGGGCGCCCGGGGTGCGTCCTCAGGAACGCCCGGACTGTTCTCCCTGAGAGAACTGCTGCCACGGCCGCGCCGCGACCCAGTCGGCGACCGGCGTCGGAGTCACGTTCAGAACCTTCGGCAACGTCGCCGGGTCCAGGTCGAACAGGTCACGGCCGGCCTCCTGGCCGACCCACCGGTAGATGCCGGAGACGCCGGCGGCCGCCTCGGCGCCCAGCGCGAAGGCCAGCCCCTCCTGGAAAGCGTCGACCTCCAACTGCAGGTAGCTGATCGGTCTGCCGAGCACGTCGGAGAAGATCGCGGCCAGTTCGGGGCCGGTCAGGACCTCGCCGCCGCCGAACTGCACCGACCTGCCGACCAGGTCCGGACGGTCCAGCGCCGCCACCATCGCCGCCGCCAGGTCGTCGTGGGACACCCAGGCGACCCGCCGGTCCGCGGGCAGCGGATAGGCCAGCACGTTCTGGTTGACCAGCGCGCCGCCCACCCCCGGGTTGAAGAGGTTCTCCAGGTAGACCGGGGGGCGGAGGACGACAAACGGAACGCCGCTCTCCGCCAGGATCGCCTCCGCGGCCCGCCGGGTCTCGTACGCCGGGTACGGCGTGATGTCGTCCGGGATGCAGGTGTTGCTGTTGTACACGATCTGCTGCACACCCGCCTGACGGGCGGCGTCGGCGATGTTGCGGGCGTAGCCGGCGACCGTGTCCGCGTCGTACACCAGGGGCAGGGTCACCGCGGCGTGGGTGACGCCCGCGAACGCCTCGCGCACGGCGTCCGGATCAGCCAGGTCCCCGGTGACCAGGCTGACCGCCGGGTCGGCCGACTCGGTGCCTTGGTGGGCGAAACCGCGCACCGGATGGCCCCGCTCGACGAGGTTCCGGGCGACCGCGCCACCCTGGGCGCCGCTAGCGCCGAACACCAGATACTGCCTGCCCTGCTCTGTGGTCATTCCTCAGTTCCTTAATGCTCGGTGAGAACGCCCCGCCCCGGGGACACGGCGCTTGGTGCAGGACCCGTCGCACGGGTCCTCGTTGCCGGTCAGGACCGTTCGGGTCCTGACCGGGTGAGCGGACCGCGGATGCTCCGGGTCCACTCGGGCGGTGGCTTCCGGTCGGTAGCCGGCGGGCGCGGCACCCCCGACGGCTACCGACCGGAGACGGTCGCCTGATCGACGGGCGCCGGCCGGCCCTGACGTAGCCGGACGGCCGCCACGGCCGCGACGAGCGAGACCACCGCGCCCACCAGGAACGCCGTCTGGAAGCCGGCGGTGGTCGCCGTCTCCAGGCGGACCGGGTCGTCACCGGTGACCTGGCTGGTCCGGGCGGCGGCCACACCGGCCATGACCGCCAAACCGACGACCGCGCCGATCTGCTGGCTCGTGTTGATCAGCCCGGAGGCGAGACCGACCTCGTTGTCGGCCGCCTCCGCCGTCGCCGCGACGTTCGTGGTCACGGTCGCCAGCGGCAACCCGACGCCGAGGATGACGGTCGGGCCGAGCACCTCGGAGACGAAGTCACCGTCGGCGGAGAGGCGGGACAGCCAGAGCATGCCCACCCCGACGAGGACGAAGCCGGTCGTCATCACGACCTCCAGGCCGAACCGGGCGATCAGCCGCTCGCACGTCGGGGCTACCGCGATCACCATGAGTGACATCGGCAGCAAACCGAGCCCGCCGCCCAGCGGGGAGTAGCCGAGCACGTCCTGGAGGTAGATGCTGACGAAGAAGAACGTCGGGAACAGGACGAGCTGGGCCAGCCCACCGAGGATGTTGGCGGTGCGGAGCCGGCGTCGCCGGAAGATGCCCAACGGCACCAGCGGGTGGCTGCTGCCCCGCTCGACGAACACGAACGCCACCAGGCACAGCACCGCCAGCGCGGCCGCGCCGACGGTCCGGCCAGCGAGCCAGCCGATGTCTCCGGTGGACACCAACGCATACGCCAGCAGGCCCAGACCGGCGGTCACGGTCACGGCGCCGAGCGCGTCGAAGGCCCGGCGGTCCCGGGGCGCGCGCACGTCGGGCACCAGCCGGAGGGCGAAGACGACCAGTACGGCGCCGGCGACGACGTTCAGCAGGAACGTCGAACGCCAGCCGAACGAGTCGGTCAGCACCCCACCGAGGACCGTGCCCACGGCGCCTCCGGCGCCGGCCATGGCGGCGAAGATGCCGAGGGCCCGATGCCGTTCCGGCCCTTCCGGGAAGATGCCCAGCACCAGGGCCAGCGCGGCGGCGGCGGCCAACGCGGCGGCCAGGCCCTGGATCGCCCGACCGGCGATCAGCAGGCCGGCCGAGTTCGCGACCGCGCCCACCGCCGAGCCGACCACAAGGACGACCAGGCCGATCACGAAGATCCGGCGGCGGCCCACGTGATCGGCGCTACGGCCACCGAGCAGGAGGAGACCACCGAAGGTGATCAGGTACGCGTTGGCCACCCAGGAGAGCCCGGTCGGCGAGATGTGCAGGTCCGCGCCGATCGAGGGCACCGCGACGTTGATGATCGCCGTGTCGAGGATCAGCAGGAACTGGGTGAAGGCGAGCACTGCCAACGCGCGCCACCGATGCGGCGCTCCGGCGGCGGGCGAGGAGCCGTTCGGATCGGTCATGAGGCGCCGTACATCGAGTCGTCCAGCTCGTAACCGTCCAGGCAGGACTGGGCGAGCCGCTCGCAGAGGTCGGGACGACCGTCGCGCACCACCGCCGGCAGGTAGATGTGCGGGGCGCCGTGGTAGAAGCGCTCGTACTGCTCGTGCCGCGAGGCGAACTCCGAGCCCAGCGCGTCCCAGGCGAGCTTGAGCAGCTTGATCCGCGCCTTGGCCGGGTGCCCGGGTGAACGGACGTACTTGGCGAGCACCGGTCCCAGCTCGGGGTGGAGCAGGTCGTACCCGGAGGCGGGCAGCTGGATCAGACCGCCGCCGGCGAGCAGCTTGACCTCGGCCACCGCCTTCGGGTAGATGTCGCCGGCCATGGCCCGGTGCGCGGAGGCTATCTCCGGGTTGATCATGACGCCCTCGCCGCCCGGGACGGGAACGAACTCCGTCTCGGCCGCGATCAACATCGACCGGGCGATGTTCACCCAGCTCATCAGGCGACCGATCTGGATCTGCACCGGGGGCAGGCGGTAGGTGTTGTTCGCCTTCGCGATAAGGATGGCCAGGCCGGTGAGGAACTCCAGCTTCGTCCAGAAGCGGGTGGCCGACTGGTGGACGAAGTTGTTGTACGCCGGCGTCGCCCACCACTGGCGCAGGCTGGCGTCCACGTCGCGGTAGACCAGCACCCGCTCCCACGGCACGAAGACGTCGTCACACACCAGCAGCGAGTCGTTCTCGTCGAACCGGGAGGAGAGCGGGTTGTCGAAGACGCTGCGGGCGCTGGCCTCGTACGAGGTACGCGAGACGAACTTCAGCCCCCGGGTGTCGAGGGAGATGGAGAAGCTGAGCGCGTACTCCACGTCCTGCGGGGCCAGGGGCTCGATCGTGCCCACCACCACCTCGTCACCGAAGGCTGCGGCCGTGCCGATCATCTTCGCGCCACGGACTACGATGCCGCCGTCGGTCTCCTTGACCACCCGCAGGTAGAGGTCGTCCTCCTCCTGCTCGGACGCGGCCTTAGTGCGGTCGATCTGCGGATTGGTGATGGTGAACGCCTGGTAGAGATCGCCGGTGGACATCCGCCGGTAGTGCGACGCGACGTTCTCCCGACCGTCGAACTCCGCGCCGGCGAAGACCTCCGGCAGGGCGGCGAACCCGGCGAGGCCGGAGGCCATGTAGTCGGGTGAGCGGCCGAGGAACCCGAAGGTCGCCTCGGACCAGATCTTGTGTGCCTTCCGCCGGGCGACCAGGTCCGCGTAGTCGCGTGCAATGTGGAACGCCCGGTGGATGCGGTCGCCCGACGGGGACTCGACCGTCAACGTCGGGGTGTACTCCGCCTGGTGGGTGAGGTCGTAGAGGTGGCCGATCGACCGAGCCGTGTTACGGAACGCGCGGTGCCGGGTCATGTCCTTGACCGGCTCGCCGTCCAGCCAGATCTCCCGGCCGTCACGCAAGGCGTCAAGGTACTGCTCACCGGTTCGCGTCATGCTTCATCTCCTTGGTTACGGACAGGCAGGTGGTTGCTGGTGGGTGCGGACCGTCGGTGGCCCGGGGGACGATCAGGACGCCGCCTGCTGCCCGGCGGGTCGGGTGGAACGCGGGCGGCGCCGGACCGAGTAGCGGGAGGCCGCGTTGGCCGTCGCCACGTCGAACCCGCCCAGCTCCGCGTAGCGGCGGGAGACCTCGGCCAGTTCATGGTCGGGGTCGCTCGCCGACGGGCAGGGACGGGTGACCGATCGGGAGCGGTCCGCCATCGCGACGACCACCTCCGGGCCCAGGGCCCGGTTGCAGGTCTGGAGCAGCGTCATCCGGTCGCGCCGGTCCCGTTCGTAGGCCGTGAAGGCGGTGCAGACGTCCGGATGGCCGGCCACGGCGCTGGCCAGGGCACGGGCATCGACGATCGCCTGGGTGGTGCCGTTGGACCCCATCGGGCACATCGCGTGCGCGGCGTCACCGACGAGCGTCACCGGCCCGAAGGTCCAGCGGGGCAGCGGATCACGGTCAACCATGGCCTGCTCGAAGGGGGCCTTGGCGGCGGTGATGAGGGCGCTGACGTCCAGGGAGCCGAAGACCCAGCCGTCGAGCGCGGCCAGCAGCTTCGCCGGGTCCGCCACCCGGTCCCAGCCGGCCCGGTCGACATCCTCACCCGGTACGAAGGTGCGGGACACCGCCCAGTTCGTCTCGACCAGCCCGGCGGCGTCCGGCTGGGGCGCTATCGGGTAGGCGACCACCTTCCAGGTGCTGTCGCCTCCGACGACCATCGAGCGACCGTCCGCGAAGGGAGGGATCCTGGCGATGCCCCGCCAGACCACCTGCCGTTGCCACACCGGCGGCCCTTCGTCGGGAAAGAGCACCCGGCGGACGCCGGACCGGATGCCATCCGCGCCGACCAGGGCGTCAGCCTCGGTCGTGGTGGTGCCGCCGGTCCGGTGGACGAGGGTGACCCGCACGCGACCGGTGGGGAGCACCTGGAAGTCGGTGACCCGGGCGTCGGCCCGGACACACCGCCCACCGAGTCGTTCCTGCACGGCAGCGAGCAGCACCATCTGCAAGCGCCCGCGGTGCACCGAGAGCTGCGGCCACCGGTGACCGGCCGCCCGGCCCCGCGGCTCGCGCCAGATCACGTCGCCGTGCCGGCTGAAGTAGACAAGTTCGGTGGTCGAGACGGCCGACGCGCTCACGGCCGCGTCGAGGCCGAGGTCGGCCAACTCCCGGACGGCGTTGGGCAGGAGGTTGATCCCGGCGCCGAGGGGCCGGATCTCCGGTGCGGCGTCGACCAGTCGGATGTCGTCGAGACCGGCCGCGTGCAGGCTCAGGGCCGTGGTCAGGCCGGCTACACCTGCCCCGGCAATGAGTATCCGCATCGACGTCCCCCATGTTCGTCCCGCGCCAGATCGCCAGCCAGCGACGCGCTCGTCATCGCGGGTGGCACCGGCCGCTTTAACCAACGGTGGGACCGGAGCCCGGAGCACAGCCCGCAAATCTCAACGCGACGCTAGGAAGGCCCCCGTGCGCAGAGCTTCTCTTGCGATACGCAAGTGGTATACCGCTCGTCTCGGCCAAGCGGCCCGCTGTCCCTCGCAATATTCACGGAAGACCTAGGTACGATCAATTAAGAACTCTCCGCTTTCAGTTAAGGATAGTCCATGAATGATCTTGACGTGCTGGCTGAGCTGCTCAAAACGATACGCCTAGTCAGCGTTTTCCACAGCCGCTGGATCGTGCGCGGACCATGGATCGTCCAGGGTGACGCGGATCACTGTGCGGTACTTCACTACACCCTAGGTAACAGTTGTTACGTCAAGATTTCCGGTCAACCGCCCATTCTGCTGCGGCCCGGCGACTTGGCGATCTTCCCCTACGGCACGCCCCACACATTAGGAGACGGATCAGCTGGCCCCGCCCGGCCGTTGCGCAGTGTGCTCCCCGAGCGCCGGCTCGGCGAGTCCGCAATTGTGCGGATTGGCGACAAAGGCGCTCTCACCGAGCTGATGTGCGCCAGCCTCAACTACGACCCGGGCGGCGAACCCCCGCTGTACCGGTCGCTCCCGCCGGTCTTCGTGCTGGGCAAGCCCGAGCTCGCGAACGAGCCGCTCCTGCTCCGGACGCTGGAGTCCCTGGTCCCAGAGACCGAGCGGCGCGAGCCGGGCAGCCCGCTGGTCACGCTGCGGGCGTTCGAAATGGTTTTCGTTCTCGCTCTTCGCGTGGCACTGCGGAAGCTGACGGTCGACTCACCGGCCCTGCGGGCGCTGAGTCATCCCGGCGTCAGCCGTGCTCTATCGGCTATTTACGGGGAGTTCCAGCAGCCGTGGACACTGGACCTGCTGGCACAGCGGGCCGGCATGTCCCGGTCGAGTTTCGCCAAAACGTTTCGGGAACTCGTCGGGGAAGGGCCGGCGCTGCATCTCACCCGACGCCGGGTTCGGGAGGCGGTCGAACTGCTGAAATACACCAAGACTCCGCTCAGTTCGATACCCGAGATGGTGGGATACAAAAGCTCGGTAGGATTCCATCTCGCATTTCGTAAAATCCTGAATGATACGCCGGGCCGATACCGGGCGAATCATGGATTGACGGGCTGTCAACCGTGCACCGACGAATCATGAGGCCACGGGCCGACCCCTCCTTGGACGATCGCATAGTCCGAGAGGCGGATCTGACCAAGGGAGTCTGCCGGATGCGTCGGGCACGTGGAGGCCAGAGAGGCGATTGAGGGCGCATCGATGTCAAAGGGCGTTCGATTTGTTCTTGATCTACTAGTATGTGCCTCGCCAGGTGGGTGTGACTTCGTCCGTTATGCGTCGGCTGACGTTGTCGATCATCGCGATGTGGATCATGGCCTCGGAACTGGTAGGCAGGGTTTCGTAGTCGCGGGCGAGTCTGCGATGCAGCATCAGCCAGCCCCGGGTCCGCTCCACGACCCAGCGCCGTTTGACCACGTGGAAGCCTCGGGTCTCGGTGTTGCGCGGTACGACCTCGGCGTCGATACCCAACGTGGCGGCGTGTTCGACGAACTGGTTCTTGAAGCCGGCGTCCACCCAGGTTTGGGTGATGGTCGGAGAGGCGGCTTTGGCCTGGTCCAGTACTTGGATTCCGGCGCGGTTCTCCGTCACGGACGCGGCTATGACGATGACCGCCAAGAGAAGTCCCAGGGTGTCGGTGACTACGCTGCGTTTGCGTCCCACGATGACTCTGCTGCCGAATTCGGTTCAGGCGGCGCCGGCGGCCGGCTCGACGCCACCATAACGCTGGCCGCCCCCACCGACGACGAACGTCTCGTGATCATCGGCATTACCGGCACCCACCGCTCCGCCGCAGCGTCCCGACTCAGCGTCCCGACTCAGCGTCCGACTCACCGAGGTGGACGAGCACCTGCGGGCGGCACACGGAGTCGGCTTGTCCGACGTGCTCACCGCGGTGGCCCCGCTGCGCAACCGGCCGGCCGACCTGAAACGCGAGGCGATCGCCCGCGACGCCGTCCTCGCCGTGGCCCACGGCGGTCGGCACGCTAGCGCCGCCTGGTACGCCGAATGGCTCGACAGCCTGCGCCGCGACGGCACAGTGACCCGTATCGTCCGAAACGGACTGCCGTTCGACGACGTGGTCCGCGTACTGGATGCGCTGCCCGCGGCCGACGAACCGATGCCGGTCTTCGCCGACCGGGTGCTGGACGACGCGAAGGCCCTTACCAAAGGGCCGCTGCGCGGGCTCGTCCTCCGTGCCGTCGCCGCGTGGCACCAGACGGCGCTACCGGTCGACGGCGAGCAGGAACGGGCGTTGTGGGAATCGGTCGGGCTGGTCCCGGACGACCTCGCCAGCCAGGTACTGGTACTCAACATGCCGGCCACCGGCGGCCTGGTCGGGCGGTGGCTGACCGAGGCCGCCCAGGCAGGCGTGCCGATGCGGGTCACCCTGCACCAACTACGTTTGGCACCGCTGAGCATGACCTGCGACGAGTTCTACGTCTGCGAGAACCCCGCCGTGCTCCGCGCGGCCACCGCCATACTCGGGGCTCAGGCTCCGCCGCTGATCTGCACCGAAGGAGTATCGTCGGTCGCCGTTCACACGCTGATGCGCGCCGCTCGCGGGGCAGTGATCCGGTGGCGCAACGACTTCGACTGGACCGGCGTACGACTGACGGCGGCGGCTCTCCAGCGATACCCGAATGCGGTCGCGTGGCGGATGGCAACTGCCGACTACCTGCCGGCGGCGGACACCGGCACGGCCCTGCTCGGTACACCAGCTGAGACCCCGTGGGACGAGTCGCTGGGCGAGTCGATGCGGCGGACCGGCCGAGCGGTGATGGAGGAACGCCTGCTCGACCGGCTCATCGCCGACCTGCGCACGGCCGGAGCCAAATGATGGTCCCACCGGCGTTCGTCGTCGATCCACTCGACGCCGCAAATCGTACGTCACGGGTCCGTATACCGAACATGGTTGCGCCGCAGATCGAATGCGGTCCTCCGCGCAGATCGAAACCGCGCCGGTTATCACGGCATGTGCCCACACCGCACCTGATTCCACGCCGCGCCGCCGCGCAGGTCGACGCCACCCTGGCCGACACGCGCGTTGTTTCTAAGCCTCGATCCATCGATGACTGTCGGATCGGCGGGGCCCCGAAGATAGAAGATGCCCTCTGAACTGGAAGGATAGGAGTTGCGACGCTTCTATTCCGCCGGTTTGAGAGGGCACCTCGCAGGTGAGATTACGCCATGACGCGCCGGTGGTGCGGGCGACGTTCGACGATCCGAATCTGGTGTCCTGTGCCGGTCTCGTTCTGGTGATACGCCGAGCCACTCAGTACCGGCCGGCCTTCCACAGGCTGGTGGCCGCCGACCCGTAGTCGACGGCCAACAGTGTGCAAGTGGTCAATTCGCTAATGGACGGCTACCGACTGCTTGTTGTAGTTGTTGCCCTCACCGTCCGGCTTGTAATTGCTCTCCACGTTCCCGGCGATGTCGATCGAGAACCAATTCACGGTCGTATCGCTGTTCACCGTGATGCTCTGGACCCCCTCGCGCATCCCGGCCAGGGCCAGCTTGGGCGAGTTGTACGTCGGCCGACTCCCATCGAGCGTGTAGTACACGTTCGCCGGTTCACTCGTGCTGAACGTGAACGCCGTAGCCCCCGCCTCCTGCTTGACGATCTTCAGCGCAGTCTTCGGCTGGATCTTGTCCGTCGCGTAGGCCCGGGCCACCTCAAGGATGGCGATGTTGCCGTTGGCGAACTCCATCGCCTCCTCGTGCCCCTCGGCGAACGGCGGCTGGAAGCCGACCGCGCTGAACCGCCCGGTCGTCGGGTTGTAGATGTCCGCGCCGACCTCGAAGTCCCAGCCGATGATGCCCCGGTTGTACCAGTGCTCGTCAGCGCTGTTGCCGGCCGCCGAGTAGAGCACGTCCGTCACGGGTCCGGTGCGGCCCGGCCAGATCGCGGTACCTCGATATTCCTGGACCCGGGAGAGGATGTAGTCCGAGGAGGTCCAGAAGTACGCCTCGGTGCCCTGGTCCACCCGCGGCAGCACCTCCCGTCCCTCGGCCTTGTACGCCCCCGGCGGCCACATGAAGTACCCGCCGTAGGAGTGGGTGTTCATCGAGAGCTTGATGTTCGGGAAGTGGTCGACCAGCCAGACCTCGTTGTGCGCCTCCGGCTCGGACAGCTCGCTCGGCCCGGCGAACGTGTCGCTGACGCAGTTGGTCGCCGATGCGCCGACGTAGCCGTCGAAGACGGAGCCGACCGAGAAGTTCCGGTTGATGTCGACGCCCCAGGCGTTGCGGCGGCCGGGGTCCGCGTTGGACGCCGGGCAGTAGTTGGTCATGTTCCGCCGCTGCATGTTGTAGTCGTACATGCTGTAGTGCGCGCCGTCGGGGTTGACGACCGGCAGGATGAAGATGTCCAGGTCGTCGACGATCTTGCGGGTGTTCGGGTCCCTGGCGTAGTTGCGCAGCAGCCGCTCGGCGGACTCCACGCAGACCAGCGGGGTCACCCACTCGCGGGCGTGTTCCTGGCAGTAGAGGAAGACGCCGACCTTCGAGCCGTCGCGGTGCTTGCCGATGCGCAGCACCTTCATCTGGAACGGCTCGCGGGACACGCTCGCCGGCGCCTTCAGATTGTCGGTCAGCGGGGTCACCGGAGCGGCGGCCATCACGCCGGTGCCGGCGTTGCCCCGGTACGTGCTGGCCGTGAGCAGCTTGGCCGCGTCGGCGTTGCCGTTGACCGCGGCGACGACCTGCGCCGCCGTGCTGGTGATCGCGCCGGAGCCGTTGGTGGCCAGGCGTACGGTGACGGCCTTGCCGGACACGCTCACCGTCAGCGGGGCGTTGGCCGTGCTCGGGTCGACCAGCGCCATGGTGATGTCGTTGCCGCCCTCGGAGCCGTACGCCTTGGAGGTGACGTAGACGGTGCTCGCGGCGGCGGTGCCGAACTGCGCCTGCGCGTTGCGCCGGTAGCCGTTCGTCTTGTACGGCAGGTCGATCAGCTCGGTCAGCCTCGGGAACTCTGCGGCCAGGCCGGTGAACCGCGCGGTGACCTCCGTCGGGTCCATGTAGTGGTCGACGAAGTCCGACACGTACGGGTGCTTGCCGGGGTCCTTGCGCGGGCTGCCCAGCCACTTCGAGACGTCGACCGTGGCCGAGCCGCCCTTGTTGCTGGTGATGGTGGCCCTGGCCGGTGCGGCGGTGATGGGGACCGGGTTGCTGAACCGGTGGTACATGTACTGGCCGGCGTCGGTGAACCGGGACATGGTGGCGGTGCCGCCGGAGCCGATCTCCGTGCCGGGTCCGCTGTCCCAGCTCGCGGTCAGCACGGTCGTCGAGTCGGTGCCGGCGCTCGACTTCACCTCGACGTTGAGGAAGAGCTGGTGGTCGAGGCTGGTGAACCATTCGGCTCGCAGCACGGTCAGGGTGTCGGTGCTGGCGGTCGCCACCGTCGCGGCGCGGATGGCGGCGGACCGTTCGGCCATGTTCTGCGCGTAGTCGCTCTGGTCGGAGATGGCGTCCTGGACGTCGAAGCCCTTGTCCCGCAGCGCCTGGCTCTCCTCCGGGCTGAGGATCGCGTGCACCTCGATGCCGTTGTCGACCGGCTTGACGTACTCGGCGAGGTCGACGCCGAGTTGGTTGAGGCGGTCGATGCCCGACTTGTCGGCGACGACGATGCGCATCAGGCCGACGCCGTTCTGTTCGCCCGTCGACGACCGGTCGGGGGCCGCGGCGTTGTCCGTCGTCGGACTGGCGAGGCCGGGTGCGCTGACGGCGAGCGCCAGCGGTAGGGCGATCAGGGCCAGGAATCGGCGCGGTCCGTTGGATCTTTGCGTACTCCTCATGAGAGTCCTTCCGGCGAGGCGATCCAGAAGGCCGCGCAGTCGAGGCGTCGGGGTAGGTCCCCCCGGCTGCCGCAGCTGCGCAAAGTGTGACGCCCGCCTCACCATCAGTCAAGATCGATGGGGCCGGGGCGGGCGATGCACCGCCCGCTACGCCTCCACCACGCTTGCCGGCTCGGGGGACGCGTGCCGCCCCCTGGCCGGCCGCTGGTCCCCATGCCCCGGCCACCACGCCTTGTGCCCGATCAGCGCCGTCAACGCCGGCACCAGGAACATCGACATGACAAACGCCGACAACACGATCCCGATCGCCACCGCGAACCCCATCTGCTGCAGGAACGAGATCGGCGCCAGCATCAGCACCCCGAACGTCCCGGCCAGGATCAGCCCGGCAGCGGCGACCGTGGGCCCGGCATGCTCCACGCCGATGGCCGCCGCCTCATGCGGCTCGTTCCCCTCCCGAGCCTCCTCCCGCAGCCGAGCGATCATCAGGATGTTGTAGTCCGTCCCGATCGCCACCACGAAGAGATAGAGGATGATCGGCAGCTGAAAGGTCACCCCCGGCTTGCCCTGGAGCCCCTGGAAGAGGTAGACCGTCGCACCCAGCGTCGCGGCGAAGTTGAGCAGCACCGCGATCACCAGGTAGATGGGCGCGACGAGGCTGCGCAGCAGCAGCGCGAGGATGAGCGCGATCAGCCCCGCCGCCACCGGCAGGATCACCGACAGGTCCCGGTTGTTCGCCGAGTTGATGTCCGCGAAGATCGCCGTGGTCCCGCCGACCAGCGCCTTCGTGCCGGGCGGCGCCGCCGCGTGCACGGCGTCGCGCAGGTCGTCCCGGACGAGTGTGATGGCCTCGTTGGAGACCGGGTTCTCGTTCAGCAACAGGTTGACCCGGGCCACGCTCGGGTCGCTGCTCCGCTCCGGCGGCTGCACCCGGCCCACTCCCGGGGCCTTCGCGGCGGCCGCCGCGAAGTCGGTGACCTGCTGCTCGGTCAGCGGCGTCCCGTTGCCGGTGGTGAGGTAGACCTCGGTGGGGGCCAGGGCACCGGCGGCGAACCCGCGCTGGAGGTCCTTGGCGGCCTTCGCCGACTCGGTGTCCTGGGGGAAGCCGGCGCTGAAGTCGTAGTCCGCCTTGTAGCTGAGCACGCCCGCGGCGAGCGCGACCAGCAGGGCGCCGGATGCCGCCGCCACGAGGGCCGGCCGGCGGCCGACGGCCGTGCCGAGGCGCCGCGACAGGGTCGCCTTGGGCGTACGCTGCCACGCCTTCGACGGCCAGAAGACGTACCGGCCGAGCAGCGAGACGACCGCCGGGATGAGGGTGAGCGAGGTGACCAGCATGGCGGCGACGGCGATGGCGAGCGCGGGGCCGAGCGAGCCGAAGAAGCCCAGCGAGGCGAGGAGCAGCACGAGGAACGCGACGATGACGGCTCCGGCGGCCGAGGTGATGACCTCGCCGACCCGCTGAACGGAGACGATCATCGCGGTGCGCTTGTCGTCGCCGGCGCGCAGCCGTTCGCGGTAGCGGAAGAGCAGGAACAGGATGTAGTCGGTGCCGATGCCGAACAGCACGATCAGCAGGATCGTCTGCAGGTCCTGGCTAACGTTCAGGTCGAACGCCTTACCCGCTGCGGCGACGAGTCCGGTCGTGATGGTCAGGACGGCGCTGACGACCACGACGGGCAGCAGCGCGGCGATGGGGCTGCGGAAGATGATCAGGATCAGTCCGATGATCAGGATGATCGTCGCGACGCCGACCACGGCGAAGGCCTTGTTGAAGGTGTCCTCGTTGTCGACGAAGCTCGCCACGTCGCCGGCCACGCCGGCGGTGAGCCCGCTGCCGGCCAGGTCCGGGCCGATGGCCGACCGCAGATCGCGTACGGAGTTGAGCAGCGCCGGGTCGTCCGGGGTGGTGGCGTCGAGCCCGACGTTGACCACCTGCACCGACTTGTCCGGCGCCACGGCCGGCGGGCCGGTCTGGTAGCCGGACGTGCTCGGGATGTTCCTGGCCTTGAGCGACTGGGCGAACTGGCCCACCCTCGCCTCGTCCGCCGGGGTGAGCGGCTTCCCGTCGGCGCGCTTGACCACGATGGTCGCCGTGGCCGTGGCCTGCTGGGGGAACGCCTTCTGCCCGAGTTCGGTGGCCTGCACCGACTCGTACGAGTGAGGCAGGAAGCTCTCCTGGTCGGCGGAGGTGATGTCGCTCAGCGACGGCGTGGTGAGGATAATGGCGGCGGCCGCGAGCCGATCACCCACCACGCCCTGGTGACGACGAATCTGCCCAGCCGCTCGAACATGTTTCCCCCGTGTGTTCGGCACAACCGATGTCTGGACCGGACCGCCCGAGCGCCTGTCCGTCACTCTGGCGGCAGCCTCCACTACCGTCTGTGGATGCTACCGGCAACCGCCAATCCTTTTCGGACGGCTCGCGGCGCGGAGCGGCAGGCAAGCAGGCGGCTATCGGGCGCGGCCCACTGTCCTGGCGTCGCCCGGCCTGGCGAGCGGGGGCGCGGCCAGCAGGGCGGCGAGTTGTTCCTGCATGCGTTCCAGTGGCCCGTCCGCGCTGTGCAGTCCCTGGTGAAGGTCGCGGAGCACCTCGTCGGATCCGTTGGTGAAGGCCAATATCTCGGCCAGGGACAGCTGGTGGTTGAAGATCTCCGCCTCGTTCCGCCAGTCATGCAGCATGCCGACGAGCGCTTCGTCGCGCCGGGGGGACAGCACGGCCGAGGACAGCGCGGCGTTCACGGCCGACAGGCTCAAGCGGGGGTAGACCTGCCGGCGAGCCGGCTGCGTGGTGTCCACGGCGAACGGCGGAGCGGCCAGGATCCTTCGGTTGTCCCGCAATTCCTCGCCGATGGCCTGGAGTGCCTCCGCGCGCCTCTCGCGGCCTGCCGCCCAGCGTTCGGCGACGATGCCGGTGATGCCGCCGAGCAGGCCGAGGACCTGCACCGTCGGCTCGAAGCTCGACAGGCCGGATGACCGGGTCCACCAGACGGCACTGACGACGAAGGCCACCGCCAGGCTGCCGGCGGTGACCAGCATGATCCAGGTACGGGGTGCCGTCACCCACGACGGCAGGGGCGCCGGGCGTGGCCACCGCCCAGGTCTGTTCGTCATGTGCCGGGGCGGCGGAAGACGTCCCGGGCGGCCGTGTCGGGACCGGCGCCGGCGTCGCTGCTGGACAGCAGCATGAGGTCCATGCCGAACCGGCGGACCCGCTCGTACGCCTGGAACTGCGTGAAGGCCTCGCTCTCCACGAAGAGGCCGGCCTTGGCCAGCGCGGCGGCCAGGGCCTTGAGCTGGTATTTGCGGGTGATGAGGAGGCGGATGGTGTCGCCGCTCGGGAAGTGGACCTCGCTGCGGTTCGGCAGCACGATCTTCAGGTCCTCGGCCGAGCGGTTGCAGTAGTTGACTTCCTCCCCGTGCCTGAAGGGCGGGGGATTCCCGTGGCTGAGGCGCGTTCACGCCGCGAGCCGTTCGGGTGGTTGGCGTTTCACAGACAGCCCTGCGGCTAGGTCTCCACGCCCTGTTACCGCCAGCCCGGCGGCGAGGATGTTCTTGGCCGCGTTCACGTCGGCGTGGTCCTGATGCCCGCAGGCGACGCACTGGAAGACCGCTTGGCTCTCGCGGGACTCCGAGGCGACATGCTTGCAGGCGTTGCAGGTCTGCGACGTGTACGCCGGGTTGACCTTCTCGATCTTTGCCCCGTGGTAGCGGGCGGCGTGTTCCAGCTTGAGCAGGAATCCGCCCCACCCTTTGGCGAGGATGGCCCGGTTCAGGGCAGCCTTCTGGCGGACGTTACGGCCGGGCTGCTCAACGGTGCCCTTCGCGCTGGCCGTCATGTTCTTGATCCGCAGGCCCTCGACAGCGACCATGCCGTGCTCGCGGACCAGGCGCACGGCGGTCTGCGCGGCGAAGTCAGCTCTGCGGGCCCGGATACGGGCGTTGAGCCGGCCGAGTTGCGCGCGGGTAGCGTCGCGACGTTTCGATCCGCGGTTGCGGCCATGGACCCGCAGCGACCGCGATAGGCGCTGCTGCAACCGCTTGAGCCGGGCCGCCTCACCCGCGGTGACGAACTCCCGCTCGTCCAGCCCCCCGTCAGAGGCGGCCACAGCCACGGCCACACCCCGGTCCACACCGACCGGCGGCTTACCGTTCGGGGCAACCTCGGTCACGCCGTCCTCGACGCAGAACGAGATGTACCAGCGTCCGCCGTCACGCGAGACGGTGGCGTTGCGGATGGCGCCACCCAACGCCCTGGTCCACCGAAACCTGACCGGCCCGAACTTCGGCAGCCGCACCTCACCCCACCTGCGGTTCAGCCGCCGCACCGCGATGTGCTTGGGGTCGGGAAACCGGAACGACGGGGCCGTACGGGCCTTGGACCGCCAGCGCACCTTCCACGTGCCATGCCTCTTGCACGCCCGGTCCAGGTCCCGCAGGGTCTGCTGCAACGTGTGCGACGGCGCGTCGGCCAGCCACGCGCAGTCCGGGTCCTTCTTCGCCTCGGCCATCTGCCCGGCCTGCTCGTTGTAGCCGATGAACCCGCCGCGACGGCGGTACTCACGGCGCTGCTCCAACGCCGTGTTCCACACCGCCCGACACACCGCACCGACCTGTTCGGCGTAGCCGGCCTGCTCGTCGGTCAAGGCGAGCAGATAGCGGCGGCCGGTCAACATTCAGCGGCCCTTCTGCTGCTCGACATACTCCTTGACCGCGGCCAGTGGGGCACCGCCGGTGGTCGCCACGAAATACGAGTTCGTCCATAAAGTCGGCAGCCGGGACCGCAGCGACGGGAACTCCTCACGCAGCACCCGAGACGTCCGTGCCTTAATCGCCTTGACGAGCTTGTGGACACCGAACTGCGGGTCCACCTCTACCAGCAGATGAACATAGTCAGGCATGACCTCCAACGCCACCAGCCACGCCCCCTTCTCCTCTACCACCTCACCAATGAGGTGCTCCAACCGCTCCTCGATCCCGCCGGACAGCACCCGACGCCGATACTTCGGGCACCACACGACGTGGAACGCGCACTGGAACACGACGTCGCTGTTCGACCGAAGGGCAACGGACACCCGTGCAATATACAGTCTCGTGCTATCTACTGTCCGTCCGAAATTGACACGCACGGCCCACGGCTAAAGCCGGGGGTCTGCGCGCTACGCACTTCGATCACCTTGATGACCAGCGACCGACCCTCCTCGACCACTCCTTCAAGCGGACGTAGTTCATGTTCACCGAGAGGTCGGTGTTCTGGCGCAGGGCGCTGATGACGAACTCGCGGAACACCCAGCTGGTCTCGTACTCCCGGGCCGCCTGCTGCGCCATCCTCTCGTCGAGGTGGGACGCCGTGGCGACCTCCACCAGGAGCCGGTCCTGGGGGCGTAGCAGTTGCTTGCTCAGCCGCTCGACCAGGTCGACGTCCTCGTCGAAGTTGGCCATCGTGTTGCCGAGCAGCGAAAACAGCACGGGCTCGTCCCCCATCAGCCGGTCACGCAGTTCGTTCAGCTCGGCCACGTTCTCTTCGACCGAGAAGTCGAGTTGCACCGGGAGCAGCTGATTCCGGAACTGCCGGAAGAAGGGCAGGGACTGTATCGGCTTGAGCCCGAGCCGCAGCAACTCCGCGCTCATGTCGACGGGCACGTAATACATTTCCGGGTTGATCGGCTGGAGATCGGCCAGAACCGCGGCGTCCTTCTCCCCGGTGTCCGGACCAAGGCTGATGTAGTGGTAGGGCCGGCCGTTGTGCCGGGAGTGCAGGCTTCGCCAGCGCCGGCTGAAGGTCTCGATCCCGTCTCTCATGACGGGATAGTTGGGGTCGGTGCAGGCCCGCTGCCAGTTGACCGCCGGTTCAAATTCCCCAATACGAATAGCCGGAGACGATCCGCTTCTCGTCACCTGTCACCTGTGGACGAGAAGGGCCGCTGCAGCTCGGCGGCCAGCTCGTTGAGCTTTCGGGACTGGTCCTCCTCCACGAGGCACAGCGACCAGGAGAACTCGGTTTCCGAAATGACTTTCTCGAGTCGGCGCAGCAGCTTCAACTGCTCCCTGGCCTGCTGCTCCATGTTGTGCCATCCCCCGGGGGTGAGGGCCGACCGTCCCATGTTCCGCTCGCCAACCTTAACAGCGGCAAAGTCGTCGAAGGTACCCACTTCGATGTGACCCAGGGCCGGCGACACCGGACCCTTTAGCGGCAATTGCGGCTATGCAGAAGCCGACCACACGAGGAGTACGCAGTCAGCCTGCGGCCGGCCGATAGGCGTACACGGGCGCTTTCCTGCCGGCGCGCTCCGGACATCTGCCGCCCGGGCCGCCGACCATGCCGACCCTGCCGTCCGGGCAGACGGTCAGGTAACCCCGGCCCGCCCAGAACCCGGGCACGCAGACGAACCAGCGGCAGACATCGGGAGCCGGCTCGTGGACCAGCACGCCGCCGCAGTAGTTGTAGCCGTAGGGGATCTCCGGCGCCCCACACCGCTCGGGGGCTGCCGGCGGCGGCACGCCGGGAGAGCCGCTGGGGCCGGGTGCCGGGTCGACGGGTCCCGGCGTCGGGGCGGACTGAGGAGCACCGGAGCCGACCGGACCGCGAGTCGGTCCGCCGCTGCCGGCATCGGGAGCCGCCCGCCGGGCAGCGGTCGGGCGGGGAGCCAGGGGACCCGAAGGTTCGCCTGCGGCGTCGGGGGCCCTCGTGCGGGAACCAGTCGTGCCGGGCGCCGAGGGAGCCGCGCCCTCGCCAGGGACATCGGGGTCCGCGGTGCGGGAAGCGGTCGGCCCGGGGCCCGAAGGAGCGGCGCTCGGCCCTGTCGCATCGGGCAGGGGACCCGGGGTGACCGGTGCGCCGCCACCGAAGGTGCCCTCGGGTCCCGCCCGGTCGGCAGTCATGGCGTACGCGGACAGGGCGGTGAGCGCGGCGGCGGCCGCCAGTATCGCGAGGCGGCGCGGTGCCGGCGTGGCGATCGCCGGAGCCGGGGGCCGCGGCCGCCGGTCGGCGACCGTCACGGGAGCGGCCTCCCGCGGTGTCGAGGCGGCATGGCGCGGGGTGTAATCCCGTCGCCCAGCCCCGGACATCGTCCACATCCTCCTCTTCGGACCTGCATCGCTCACTCCTCGCGTACCCAGGAAGGCGGTCTTGCACGCGCCCGTACCGGTGACAAGCTCGCGGAATCGGCGGCGGCCCGGCGCGCGAGTGCCTAGCCTGACGGGGAGGCGTAAGGGGGGCATCGTGGCGAACGCGGTCTGGGACGCGCTGGATGGCGTCCGCGAGGTGGAGATCACCGTGACCGGCCGGAAGACCGGCCGGCAGATCACCCACCCCGTCTGGTTCGTGCTGGACGAGGACAGCGTGTTCCTGGTGCCGGTGACCGGCTCGGACAGCCAGTGGTACAAGAACGTCCGGCAGACCCCGATGATCGAGGTGTCGGCGAACGGCACCGCGTTGAGTTCGAGCGCCACCCCGATCACCGAGGCCGGCCGGGTCGAGCACGTGGTGGGGCTGTTCAAGGCCAAGTACGGCGCCGACACGGTGGAGAGCTACTACCCGAGGCACGACGTGGCGGTCCAGGTCCCGCTGGGATAGGCGAGCCAAGTGCGCGAGTACGGGCCAAAGCTGCCAACGCGGTAGGCGCGGCAGAGCCTCCTCGGCGATCCTTTCCGAGGAGGCTCTGACCACTGCTGGCGGACCGGTTCGGCTATCTCACAGGCGCGGGTCCTCCTGGACCTTCAGGGCGTTGAGGATCGGGTCGCTCTCGCCGGTCTCGCCGCGGAGCTCGATCTTCAGATCGCCACCGGCGTGCTCGACGGTGACCGTGTTCATGTCCGCGGTCAGCGCACCCACCTTCGCCTGCACGTCGTGGTCGTAGAGCACGACCTTGCCGTCGACGAGAACATCGAAGGCACGCCTGCCGGCCTTGACCTTCTCGATCTCCGCGAAGTCGAGGCCGATCCGGTACGTCCCGGCGGGGGCGTTCTTGAACACGTAGCTGAACGTCTCGCCGGTCCGCTGGGTGCGGAACAGCGCGTCGTCGTCCGTGCCGGCGATGTCGGCCTTGGTGGCACGCACCTTGCCGCCGACGTGGCCCCACGGCCGCGAGCCGAGCTCCTGGTCCGGCGACCAGACGAAGCCGTCGGCACCGACGTACCCGGATCCGCCCACGTCGACGCCCTGCCAGTAGGCCGAGGTCGCCAGGCGGACCGGCTTGAGCTGGTCCTCGCCCTTGCCGGCGTTCGACGCCACGAGCACGTCCCCGACGAGCACACCGGGCTCGACGCCGGCGTTGTCGGCCGTCGCCGTGACCGTGGTGGACTCCCCGGCCGCGAGCTTGACCGTGCCGGTTGCGGCCGGGCCCGCGAGGGCCAGCCACGGAAGGTCGGCGGCCTCGTGCCCGCCGCCGCTGGTGCGCTTCTGCTCGCTGAGCCGCACCTCGAGCGGGGCGGAGCCGGTGTTGGTCACGGTCACGTCGGCCGTCGCCTTCTGGCCCTTGTCGAGCAGCCAGTCGAAGTCGCCTCCGGTGACGGTGGCGATGCCCGTGGTCAACGCCGTGTCGAGCACCTCGGCCTGGTCCTTCCTGGCGATGGTCACCGGGTGGCTGGCGGTGACGTAGTTCGGCGCCGACACCTGCACGGTGTTCTCGCCGACCAGCGCCTGAGCCTTCCACCGGCCCTTCGCGTCGGCCGTGATGACCCGCTCACCGGCCGGCCCCTTGAGGGTGACGATCGCACCCTCGATCGGCTTGCCGTCGTTCTTGTCGGTGACCGTGCCCTCGATCGTGCCCGCGGCCGGGAGGGTGTACTCCAGCCCTAGGCCGGCCTTCAGGACGGGCTGGTTCACGGAGTACTGGCCCGCGGGATTGCGCGTCAGACTCTCCACACCGACCGTCGCCGACGACCCCCGGGTGAGGGGGTTGTCACCGCCGACGCCGTCGCCGTACCCGATCTGGATCCGTCCGTCGGCGATCAGGGTGACCGAGAAGCTCACGCGAGCCGTCCGGTCGTTGTAGAAGGCTGCATTGCGCCACTCGATGACCTCAGCGGCCAGGCCGTCCACCTCGGTCCTGCCGAAGTAGATGCCCGCCTCGTCGTCGACGACGAGGTCGTCCCAGAGCGGATAGATCGCGTCGATCGGGTAGGGGGACGGCAGTGCCGTGTTGCTCCCCGACGTGCTGGCGCGGTCGAAGGTCAGCGTGCCGTTCGTCGTCACGCACACGCCGTCCCAGGCCGTGTCGTAGAACGGGAACAGGAAGCTGGAGTCGAACCACAGCACGCCGCAGACGTCATCGCCGTGCCACCCGGACTCCTCCGTACCCTGGCGGTAGAGCCCGTCGGTCACCTTCATCGAGTACGAGCGACCGGCGGGGGCCACCGGCACGGGGCCTGGCTCCGGCTGCTCGGGCTGGGGCTCCGGCTCCGCCGCGTCCGCGCGCGGGTCGAGCGTCACACGCAGCGCGGCGATGGTCGGGGCCTTCAGGCCCTTCGAGCCCCGGAGCTCCACGGTCAGCGGACCGCCCTCGTGCTTCACGACGGCGGTGCGCCAGTCGGCGGCGTTCGGCCCCACGGCCGCGGCCGCGTCGTACGCGTAGTCCGTCAGCGTTCCGTCCACGAGGACGTCGAACACCCGCTTGCCCTTGGCCACCTTCTCGATCTCGGCGAACCCGAGGTCGATCGCGTAGGTGCCCTTGGGCGCGTCGGGGAAGCGGTAGAACAACTGCTTGTCCGCCGTGGTGCGCTGCGACTGGAACAGGGCGTCGTCCGTCGTACGTTCGATCCCTGACTGCGTGGAGGCGACCTTTGTCTTCCCCTCGTAGCCCCACGCCCCCTTGCTGGCGGCCTGGTCCCCGGACCAGGTGTAGCCGGAGCCGTCGGTGAACTTCGCGCCGCCGGCGTTGACGCCGACCTGGTACTTCGTGGTCGTGAGCGTCACCGGGACGTAGGTCTTGGACTGGCGTCCGGAGTCGGACCGCACCACGATGTTCGCGCCGAGGACCCCTGGCTTGGCGTCCTTCGAGGAGATCGAGACCTTGACGGTCGTCGACTGACCCGGGGCGAGGGTGCCGCCGGTCGAGGACAGCGACAGCCACGGCAGGTCGGTGAGCAGGTCGTCCTCGACGTCGACCAGCACGACGTCGTCGGCGATCTGGTCGGCCGCCCACAGCGCCCCGGTCGAGTCGGTCTCGAGGCCGCCGCCCTGGCCCGCCTTCCGGCCCGGGAACCACCACGCGTTGACCAGCGAGCAGTCGTCGGGGTCGACCTGCAGCAGGCGGGTGGGCCTGTTCGAGGTGAGGTCGGTGTACCAGATGGTGTCGGACGCCTGGTTGTAGGCCAGGCCCATCACCTCGGGCAGCGGCGGGGCGCAGAAGGACAGCAGCGCGCCCGCGTTGTCGTGCGACGTCCCGGCGACGGTGCCGATCATGCCGTTCGCCCGGCCGCCGACGTAGAACACGTCCTCCGTCGGGTTGTAGGCGAGGCCGGTCAGCTGCAGCGTGGACCAGTCACCCTTGATCTGCCGGGTCTCCTTCCCGGTCTCCCGGTCGAAGCAGTGGATGTAGCTGGCCGGGCTGTCCTCCATCTGGCACATGTCACCGGTCTTGGTGTCGAGCGCCATGTCGAACGCCCGGTAGGCGGGGTTCCACGACGCGTCGAAGACCTTTCCGGTCCGCTTGCCCGTCACCGTGTAGGCGGTGTTGGTCCGCGCGATGTAGTCGTGGACCCAGACGTCGCCGTCGTACCCGATGCCGGAGGGCTCCTTCTCCTGGATCGTGCCCGGGATGGGGATCCGGGTGATGACGTCGCCGCCGGAGGTCGGGCCGACCTTGGCAGCCGCCTGCGCTTCCGCGGCGCTGGACGTCGTCGCCTTGCCGTCGACGTTCGACGGCTTCATGCCGCTCGCACCGGTCTTCCACGCGGTGAGGTCGATCGTGCTGGCCGCACCCGTCCCGGTGCGCGCGGTGGCGCCGGCGGCGTCAAGCTCGGGGTGGCGCGCGGCCTCGCCCAGGTCGTACGTCAGTGGCGCGGAGCCGTTGTTGGTCAGCGTCAGCGAGCCCACGCCGCTCTGGTCGGTACCCAACAGCGCCTCGAGGCCGTCGGCCTTCAGGCCGGCGACACCCGTCGTCAGACGCGCGTCGATCTTGGCATTCGCGTAGAGCTTGTCGAGGGAGAAGGGGTACGCCGCGGTCGTGTAGTTCGGCGCGTCGACCGTCATGGTGTAGTCGCCGACCGGGAGCTGGCGGTGCACGATGCCCGTCCCGTTGGTCGTGACCGTTTCGACGAGGCCGTTCTTGTTCGTGAAGGAGACCTTGGCCCCGGCCACCGGCAGCCCGTCGTTCTTGTCGACGACGGTCGCGTCGAGGTAGCCCCAGTCGGGAAGGTCGTAGGTGACGATCATCCCGTCGTGCAGCACCGGGGCGTTGTCGGAGAACCGGATGCCGTCGACGCCGGCCCAGCCCTGGATGCCGGTGATGGTCTTGGCGCCGCCGGTCACCGGGTCGTCGGTGCCGATGCCGTCGCCGTACCCGAAGATCACCTTGCCCGAGCGGGTGAGCGTGGCCGAGTAGCTGACCGGCTCCGTGTACTCCGACCGGATCGGGTAGGCCCAGATCTTGGCGTTGCGGAACTCGACGACGAACGCGTCCTCGCCGTCGACCTTGGTGGCCGACGTGAAGACGCCCCCGCCGGGGGCGAACTCGACGGGGGTCTGGACCCAGAACGGGAAGACGCCCGCACCGCCGCTGCCGGGTCCGGTGCTGGTGTCCGGGGAGATGACGCCGCGCAGGCTGATACCGAGGGTGTCGTGGCTGCCGTTGTAGAGCGCGATCGGGAACGGCAGTTTCACCGTCGCCCACACGCCGCTGGTGAACGCGACCGGGTCGGTGCCGCGCAGGTACTCGCCTTCGGAGACGGCGCATCTGTAGCCGCCCTTGTCGACGACGAGCCCGACCGGGATCTCCAGCGACGTGTTCTCGGTGCCGACGGTCAGCGGGAGGGACGTCGGCGAGAGGCAGGCGTTGGGCGTGACGGCGAGCCCGTACTGGCCCTCCGGCACACCGGCGATCCTGAACGCGCCGTTGGCGTCCGTACGTACCGGCTTCAGCGGGGTGTCCTTGACGGAGACGTCGGCGTTCGGTACCGGCTGCTTCTTGTCGTCGACGACCTTGCCACTGATGTCGTGGCGCGCGGCGGCCGTGAGCGGCAGCGTGACGGAGGTGTCCTGGCCGAGGGAGATCGTGACGTTGGCGGTCGCGGTCAGGTAGCCGAAGACCTTGGTGCTGATCTGGTAGTCACCGACCGGAAGGTTGATCGTGAATCGGCCCTCCTTGTCGGTGCCGACGGACCGGCTGAACGGTCCGCTGATCGTCACGTCGGCGGCGGGGACCGGGGCGCCGTTGGCGGTGATGACACCGGTGAGGGTGCCGCCCTGCCGGGGCGCGAGCTCGAGCAGGCGGACGAGGTCGAGCCGGCCTTCGCCGTACTTGTTGTTGACGTCGGCGGTGCCGCCGCACTCGGTGTCGTCGACGTCGACGGCCGAGTCGGCGAGCAGGCGGCGGGTCTGCTCGACCTGCCCGATGAGGGTCGGGTCGTAGCTCCACAGGTCGGCGACGGCGCCGGCGACGTGGGGAGCCGCCATCGACGTACCGGCCATCTCGACGTAACTGTTGTTCGGGTAGGACGAACGGACCGCGACGCCCGGAGCGGAGATCTCGGGCTTGATCCGGCCACCCTCACCCTCACCCTTGCGGGAGAACGACGCGAGCGTGCCGTCCGAGTCGTACGCGCCTACGGAGTAGGCACTCTCGGCGGAGCCGGGCGAGGAGACGGTGTCGCAGGCCGCGTACGGCGTGGTGTTGCCCGATGACCAGACGCTGAAGATGCCCGCGGCGCTCCAGGCCTCGTCGATGGCCTGGAAGAAGTCGTCGAAGTTGTGCTCGACGGTTTGACCCCACGAGTTGTTGATGACGTGGGGGCGCTTGGACGGGTCAGGGTTGTTCCCGTTGACGTCGGTCGGGGCGAGCAGCCACCAGCCGGACTTGAGCAGCGACTCGACGCCGCTGCTGTCGCAGCAGCCGTTCGTCGCGATCCACTGCGCGTCCGGGGCGACGCCGACGTGCTCGGTGCCGTCGTCGCCGACCATGGTGCCCATCGTGTGCGTGCCGTGTCCGTTGTCGTCGCACGGCGCGCCCGTGCACGTGCCCCGGGCGGCCATCCAGTTGTAGTTGTGGTCGACGGTGCCGTCCGGCTTCGTGCCGCGGTACTGGTGCATCAGGGCGGGGTGGTCGAACTGGACGCCCGAGTCGAGGTTGGACACGGTGATGCCCGCACCGGTGGCGCCCATGGCCCACGCCTGGGGGGCGTGGATGGCGTCCAGACCCCACGTGGTGGTGCCTGCCCCGGCGGCGGCCTTCGGGGCGGCGGGGCGGGCAGCCTGGTCGGCGGGGACCTTCTCCTCGACGGGCTCGACCAGCGCGACCTGCGGCGTCGCGTGGATCTCGGCGACCTGCCCGACCGAGGCGACGTCGAGCGCGAGCTTCTGCGTGCCGCCCCTCACGAGCACGGCGTTGACGAGCGGGTAGGACGTGTACTTCACGCCCGCCGCGTCGAGCTCGGCGGCGACGGACGCCGCGGAGCTCTTCGCTGCTGCTTGCAGCGCGTCGTAGACGAACTGACCGCGTTCGGTCCAGTTCGCGATCTTCTTGGCGGGGGCGAGATCGGCCCTGGTGTCGAACGTGATCCAGAAGTCGGAGGCCGGCTGCGTGCGGAAGCGATCCTTCAGGTTCGACGCGATCTTGTCGGCGGCCGCGCCGGGATCCGGCTCGGCGGCCGACGCCGGTAATGGCTGGATCATGCTCAGGCCGACCGCTGCGGCCAGCGAAGCCGCGAGGGCTGTGAGTCTCATGCGGGATCCTTCTGCCTACAGGGGTTGGTAGGGGTCGTGGCTCTCGTGCTCGTCGGCGTCGTGGGCGTCGCGGGCGTCGGAGGCGCTGACGCGCGGCTCGCGCGACAGATCGAGAGGTGGCGGGTGCTCGCTGGCGGAGTCGTCACGCGCGACAGGTCGCTCAGCCATGCATTGGCCTACGGCTATGGATCATGCAGTCATGCTCGGCGGACGAGTGACCGCTCGCTATCCAGCGGATACGTCAATTTTCACGACGCGTCGCCGAGGGAGTCCTCTTCTGCGAACACTCCGGCCTCCACAGCCTTGACCGCGAGCGCGGTCCGGGAGGTCACCTTCAGCTTGCGCATCGCCGCACGTAGCTGTTGATCCACCGTGGCCGGCGACTTGGTCAGGATCCGGCTGATCTCCCGGTTCGTCTTGCCGGCGACAACCAGTTGGACCACGTCGAGCTCGCGAGGTGAGAGCTGGTCCCCGTACCCTCGTCGGCCGCCGCGCCACAGTCGCGGAACCTCGGCACCGTGTTCGCGAAGCCGCTGTGCGACACGGTCCGCATCGCCGCGGGCTCCGAGCCTGAACAGTTGCTCGTACTGCGCGGCCAGCAGCTCTCGGCCTTGCTCGATCTGGCCGTGCGCGAGGAGCGCCTCGGCTTGGCGCTCGCGGGCGAGCATGGCGTCGTAGGGACGCGGCAACGCGCCCCAGGCGCGCGCCGCCCGACCGTAGGCTGTCGCCGCGCGGGCGTGGTCTCCGGCCGCCGCGAGCAGCAGCGCACGGCATACGGTGAGCGCGGCGCGAGGCGCAGGCGCCGTACGGCCACGCAGTCCTCTGGCGAACTGGTCGCCCAGGCGTGTCGCGGCCTTCAGGTCGCCCGCGGCGAGATACGCCTCGATCCGGGCGGGGACGAGGTCCGTCGCCCAGACCCAGATGCCCTTTCTCCGGACCGTGTCCATCGGCTCGTTCGTGACCTGCAGCGCCCGGGCGTTGTTTCCGTCCGCCAGCCACAGTCTGGCCAGCGCAGCGGCGGCCTCCATCGTGTCGTCGGCTGCGCCGAGACGGGCAGACTCCTCGAGGACGAGCCGGAACTGCTCCTCCGCAGCGCGCCGCCGTCCGGCCGCGGCTGCCAGCCGGGCCGCGAGGCGAATGCTGCCGAGGTAGTGCGCTGGCCGGTCCCGGTCGGCATCGGCGAGTGCCGCGCTCCGCTCCGCGAGACCCTCCCACCGGCCGGTGAACCACGCCAGGTTGGCCTCTTCGAGTCGGACGTTGTGCTGCAACCGGGACGCCTGCTCGGCCTCGGCAAGGCCCATGGCCACGGCGAGGTGATGTTCCGCGTCGGCGTACCGACCCCAGATCAGCGCGCCGGTTCCGACATTCGCGTGGATGCGGGCCACGTCGAGACGCTCCGCCGAGGTCGCGCCGTCGACGGGCAGGCCGGCGACGACGTCCCAGGCCTCCTCTTCGCCGAGCATGAGCAACGCCGCGGCTCGGTTGCCGGCCAGGTTCAGCCGCTCCGCGGGCGAATCGAATTCGGCGGCGAGCTCGGCGGCGCGATCCAGCCAACGCCGATGGGTCGACGCGGGCCACGGCCCCGCATAGGCCCATCCCAGATAGGTCATCGCCCGAGCCGCCTCGACCGGATCATGGTCGAGGTTGGCCACCGCCTGCTCAAGCTCGCCGAGTGCGGCCTGCGCCTCACCCCCGGTGATCAGGAGCCGACCCAGGGGATTACGGATCTCGGCCTGCTGGCGGGCGGACAGACCAGGGGTCTCCAGCACCGAGCGCAAGGTACGGATCACGCGGTGGTAGACCTCGTCGACCGGTTCGCGACGGCCCAGTGCGGCAACGCCAGCGGTGCGCGCGACTCGTGCCCGATCCCCCGGCGGCAACACCGCCCACGACAACAGATCGACCAGCACGTCGACTGCCTTGGTGTGGTCACCCGAGGCCATGGCCAACTCGGCAACCTGCTCGGCGTACCCCGCCCAGGACCGCGTCTCACCCGCCTCACGGAAGTGGTGGGCAAGGCGTGCGACAGGCGGCGGATGGACGTCCTCCAAGGCCCGGCCGGCCAGCAGGTGGAAGTGCCTGCGGTCGGTCAACGGGATCGCTTCGTAGACAGCCGTGGCGGCCAGCACGTGCCGGAACCGCCACCGGCCGCGGTCGTCTCCGTCCAGGACGCCGGCGCCGGCAGCCTCCGCGACAGCGCCTCGACACGCAGTTGGTGACAGACCGGCGGTCATCGCGATCGTGGCCAGCGACGACCATTCAGCCAACGTCGCCGCGGCTCGCAGCACCTGCTGCGCCGTCGGCGACAGCCTGCCCACCCGCTCCCGGGTGGAGTCGCGCACCGTTGGCGGCACCTGCAGCTCACGCAGCTTCAGCCGGACCCACTGCCCGTCGCGGAAGACGAGGTCGGCACGGTCGCACATGAGGCGAACCGACTCCTCCAGCGCCAGCGGAACGCCGCCGGTCCGCTCGTGCATGAACGTCGCGAACTCCTGCGATATCGGGTTACCGTCCAGCATCGAGGACACCAGCGCCGCCGTGTCGTCGGGTCGCATCGGCGCCAGGGCGATCCTCAGCTGGGTCACGCCAGCGGGCAACCGGGACGTCAGCCGCAGCAACAGCGACCCGACGTCCACCTCCTCCGGCCGATAGGAGATCACGAGGCTTGGCCCGTCCGATTGCTGTCGGGAGGTGACGAACAGCAGGAACTCCAAGGTCACCTCGTCGGCCCAGTGAGCGTCCTCGAGCACGAGAACGTCGACACGCAGAGCCCGCAGCAGCTCGTCCAGGGCGCGGAACAGGCGATGCCGTGCCGCCTTCGCATCGTCCAGGGGCGGCAGTGCGGGCGGCAGGTCCGAGGACCATTCAGGGAACAGGGGCCGTAACGCACCCGCAAGCTCGCTGAGCCGCAATCGCGACACCGGGCGGTCGATCCCACGGAACGCGTCGACGATCGGCCCCAACGTCAGCGACTCGCGAAGCGGTGGGCACACCGAGACCAGGGCGGTGTGCTGGTCCGGCGCGGCCAACCACTCCCGCAGCAGTCGGCTCTTCCCGATCCCCGCCTCGCCCTCCACCAGCACGATCGCCGGTGGCCGGGCCAAGGCGCCCCGAAGCGCCGTCAGCTCCCGATCACGACCCACGAAATGCGGCGTGGAAACCATCGGTGACGTCCGGTCGTCCTCGGGCGAGGGGTCGAGCATGCGTGATGATCTCTCTTTTTGCTGCTCGGCCACAAGTACCATCGCGGCGACCCGCGTTGCGGGAACCTCTGCCGGAGTACCGATAGTGGCGCGATCCAGGTACTGCCGGAAGCGGAGGGCCGGGCTGCCTCGCCCGGCCCTCCCCGACCGCACTCACTCGTTGCGGGCGGTCTCCGGGCCGGTGATCCGGCGCAGCAGCGGCAGCGTCAAGGCGACGATCCCCAGCGACACCGCCAGCCCACCGGCAACCATTAGGTAGAACGACCCGTCCGGAGCCAGCAGCGTGTAGCCGAGCTGCGCCCGCAGGAACAGGTGCGCCGCCAGGAACCCCATCCCGGTCGCCACCGCCGCGACGACCAGCAGCGGCACCACCGTCTCCAGCGCCACCACCCGCCGCAGCGTCCGTAGCTGCACCCCGCTGAGCCGCAGCATGCTGAACGGCCGCTTCCGGTCGCTCAGCCCGCCGGCCACGCTCACCGACAGGCTGCACCCGGCGATCGGCAGGCTGGCCAGCATGACCACGTTGGCCAACTGCTGGAACCGCACCATCTGCCGGGCGCTGTTCGACTCCCACTCGGCGGTGCTGAGCGGGGCCCGCCCCGTCGGGAACGCGTTGATCAGCATGGTCCGGGCCTGCTCGAAGGCGGCCCGGCTGGTGGTGTCGACGACCACCGACCGGATCGGCAGCCGGTCGACCTGCGCCGGGTCCATGTCGGCGGCGGGCCAGACGTAGCTGTCATTGGTGAGGTCCCACGCGCGCTCGCCGATCAGGTCGTCGGCCACGGCCGCGGCCCGCGCGCCGGCGGGGCAGGTGCCGAACACCGCCAGCCGGTCCAGCTCAGCGCAGGTGATGATGCCCGGCCACCACCATCGATAGGCCGGGGGTTCCGTCCCGTTCACCTCGAGCGGGGGTGGTGTGTCGACGGGATTGGCCCGGACCAGGGTGACGCTGCGTACCCCCGGGATCGTCGCGAGCCCGGCCGGGATCTGGTCCGCGGTCGGTGCGGGGCCGCCCTCCTCGGGCTCGAACGACTTCGACAGGGACGTGGCGGCCACCGAGTCGGTGCGCGGCTCGCCCCGGTTGGCCACGTAGGTGGTGATGATGCCGGTGGCGACGCTGGTCACGAAGAGCGCCACGATCAGCCCGCTGACCGACCGGAAGGCCGCCTTGGGATTGTCCGCGAGGCGTCGCCCGGCGATGAGGGTGGCCGGCCGGCTGGCCCGTCCGGCCAGCAGGCGGGCGCCGAGCATGGTCAGCCACGGCCCGGCCAGCAGCAGCCCGGTCAGGATCAGGAGAAACCCCGAGAGGTACGCGGTGAGCTGGCCGTTGGTGGTGGGGGGACGCCGGCCGATGAAGTACGTCAGCTCGGCGAGCCCGGCGACCAGCGGGATCAGCCGCCAGGCGCGCGGCGGTTTCGGGGTGACCCGGCGCGCGACGCCCAGCGGGGAGATCTGCACCCGGCGCAGGGCCAGCCAGGAGGCCACGACGGCGCCGAGCGGGATGCCGAGCGCGACCGCCAGGACGTCGCCGACGGCGAGTGACAGGTCGGCGGTGAAGAAGCGCTCGCCGGTGAACGGTATCGCGGCGAGCCCCGGGCGGAGCGCGAGGAACAGGCCGAACCCCACGGCCGTGCCCACCGCGGCCGCGAGCACCGACTCGACGGCGGAGATGACGGAGATCTGCCGGGGCGTGGCGCCGATCAGCCGCATCGCGGCGAAGCGCTGCTCCCGGCGGGTCGCGGCCAGCCGGGTGGCGGTGCCGATGAAGATGAGCACCGGGAAGAGCAGCGCGACCGCGACGATGGACAGCACGAGGGCCATGCCGTCGTGGTTGATGCCGACGTAGCAGCCCCTGGAGCAGCCGCTCGGCGAGGTGTCCATGATCTGCGTGACCTTGCCCGCCCCCAGGTGCTCCAGGTCGGTGGGCGTCCGGCCGATGACGATGAGCAGCGAGTCGGGGGACGGCAGCGCCACCCGTCCGATGGTGCCGACCTGATGACCGGGGAACCGGTCGCCGAGTTGCGCGGCCGGGGTGGTCCGCAGCAGCTCGCCGAGGGCGGGCGAGACGTAGTACTCACCGGGGCCGGGCAGGCGCGGGATGCCCGGGGGGACGGGCGCGTCCGGACCGGTCGCCGCGACCTCGACCCGGCCGATCGAGTCGCCGTGGTAATAGTCCTCCCGGATCAGCCACCACAGCGGGTCGATCGATGAATCGGCGGCGGCCGGCGCCACGGCGGTGTTCAGCCAGGCATAGCGTTGGTTCTGCGCGTTGACCGCGTTCATGCCGGCGAGCGTGGCGAGCAGCATGCCGACACCGAGCGCCACGGCGGTGGCGATGACGGCGAGCCGGGTGGCGGCCTCGCGCCCGCCGGCCAGGGACAGTCGGACCGCGAACCGGATCATGCGGACACCAGCGCGTTCACCTTGCCGTCGCGCACGATGACCTGCCGGTCGGCGTACGCGGCGACGCGGGCCTCGTGGGTGACGAGCACGACGGTGGTGCCCTGTTCGCGGGCCGAGGAGACCAGCAGGTCCATGACCTGTTCGCCGGTCAGCGTGTCGAGCGCGCCGGTCGGCTCGTCGGCGAACAGCGCACCGGGCCGGGCGACCAGGCCGCGGGCCAGCGCGACGCGCTGCGCCTGCCCGCCGGAGAGTTCACCGGACCGGCGCCGTTCGAGCCCGTCCAGGCCGAGCCGTTCGAACCAGGGCCGCGCCTCCTTGAGCGCGGCGGCCCGCTTGACGCCGCGGAGCAGCAGCGGCAGCGCCACGTTCTCCTCCGCGGTCAGCTCCGGCACGAGCTGCCCGAACTGGAACACGAACCCGAACTGGTCGCGGCGCAGGACGCTGCGCTGGGTCTCGCTGAGGGTGTCGATCCGGCGGCCGTCGAAGTGGATCTCGCCGGCGTCGGGCACCAGGATCCCGGCCAGGCAGTGCAGCAGGGTGGTCTTCCCGGAGCCGCTCGGGCCCATGATGGCGACGATCTCGCCCGGTTCCACCAGGACGCTGGCGCCGCGCAGCGCCGGGGTTTCGCCGAAGGACAGCGTGACGTCGCGTGCCTCGATGGCCTTCACTTCCGCACCGCCTTCGCGAGGGCGTCCAGCCGGGCGGCCGTGGTGTCGATCCAGTGCAGGTCGGCCTCCAGGTGGAACAGGCCGTGGTCGGCGAGCATGGCGTCGACCAGGGTGCCGGAGCGCTTGATGTCGGTGAGCTCCTTCATCCGCACCAGGTGGGCGGCGCGCTGGCGGTCGAGGTAGTCCTCGGCGGGGCGGCCGAGCATCAGCGCCAGCACGACCTTGGTGAACAGGACCGTCTGCAGGTTGGGCTCGGCCGGGACCGGCTCGGTCAGCCACGACTCGACCTCCGTCGCGCCCCGCTCGGTGATGACGTAGCGCTTGCGCTCGGGGCCCACGCCCGGCTCGACCTCGCCGATCACGATCTTGCCGTCGCGGGCGAGCCGGCTCAGGGTCGCGTAGACCTGGCCGAAGGGCAGCGGCTTTCCCCGGTTGAAGAAGGCGTCGTAGTCGCGCTTGAGGTCGTAGCCGTGGCTGGGCTCCCGTTCGAGCAGGCCAAGGAGGGTCATGGGAACGCTCATGGGCGAAACTATAACCCGAGGGTATACCTCGCATACATATCTTGCGCGTATGTCAGCGCGCCCTCCCGCTGTCGGCACCGGCACCGGCAGCCGCCGGCTGTCCGGCCGCCGACGACGGGCTCAGCGCGAACTGGCCCGTGCGGCCGGTCCTGGTCCTGCCCAGCCGGTGGGTCAGCGGCACCAGCACCCCGTGCAGCAGCGGATGCTTGCGGACCAGCGCCCGGCTCGCCGCCCGGTACTCCGCCCCGCTCAACCGCCGCGCCACCGCCTCCACCGCCTCCCCGGTCGGCTTGCCGAGGGCCGTCGACGGGGCCAGCGTCACGTGCGGGTTGCTGCGGATCCGCCGGGTCTTCCACGCCTTCTCGAAGCTGCGCACGTACGCCCGCTCCCCCGCCACCGCGACGCTCACCGCCCAGATCTGGGCCGCGCTGCCGCCCAGGTCGGCGTCGACCACGTGCGACACGGTGTGCGCCGCCGCGCCGACGATGTAGCCGGCCAGGGCGACCGCCAGGGCGTCGGCCCAGATGAGCGCCAGCAGCAGGGTCGCCCCGATGCCGAGCTGGAACGCCCGACGTCGTGCGCGAAGTGCTCGTGCGGCGGGAACCCCACCGCCGAGCTGAACGAGCCCGCCGGGCCAGCGCCCACACCCCGACGACCACCGACACCGCGCCGAGCAGCGCGGCGCGGGCGGGAGCACCTCGGGCCGCCGAAGTCGGTGTCTGGGGTGCGGACGTTGGCGCTCGACGAGGCCACGGTGAAGCTGTTGTGGGAGTTGTGGCATAAGCAGCGGCGCCGGCGCGGCGGGGTTGATCCGAAGGGCGGGTCTTCGTCCACGTGAATGGGCGTTCGGTGCGCCCGGACTGGTTGACCCGCCGTTTCGCGAAGCTGGTCAAGCAGTTGGGGTTGCCGCCGGTGCGGCTGCACGATCTGCGGCACGCGGCTGCGGGGCTGGCGTCGGCGGCCGGGGTGGACCTGAAGATGATCCAGCACGACATGGGCCACGCCAGCCCGGTCACCACCGCGGAGACCTACATCTACGTGTTCAAGAAGATGGCCAAGGCCGCAGTGCGGGCGAGCGCCGAACTGCTGCTGTCGCACGTGAAGATCCGGATGTCACTGGAGGGTGCCTCCCAGGCCTGACCTGGTCATCCGCGCAGTCATGGGGTGGGCGGGCAGGTGCGGCTGGGTGGCGTCGGAACCCGTCGGGCTGCCCGGAGAGACGGGGAGGCACGCCGTCTCTCCGGGCAGCCTGCGGCGAGATCGTCACTCGCTTTCGCGTGCCCGCCAACTTCTGCCCCTCGGAGCGGCCTGGTTCTTCATCTTGGACCGCCTTTGCGCGGCGCGGGTGTCGATGGCTGGCTTCGTCTCGGCCGTCGCCGGATGCCGCCCTGCGGTGTCGCGGCGTCCGGCGGGCTGCCGCATCTCAGCCCCGGGTTTGCCGGCCTTGAGAATGAGGCGGACGGTGGCTTCGGCGGCCTTGTGCTCGGTCGCGGGGAGGCTGGTGGTGTAGGTGTCGGCGGTGATCCGGATGGTGGCGTGGCCGAGCTGGTGTTGGATGGTCTTGAGGTCGGCGCCGGCGGTGTGGGCGAGAGTGGCGGCACCGTGGCGGTTGGTGAACACCTAGCCGCTGTCGTGGCAGACCTTCCCGGCGCCGGTGCGTGCAGCGTCGCGAACGCCATGCAGGCCAAGTCGGTGTTCCTGCCGGTCGAGGCGATGTGTCCCGCATACCAGCGCCTTGACCTGCCGCCACGACCCTCTCGGTATTACCGAGAGCAGACCGTGCAGCGTCCACCGACCGCCGCCGGACGCTCAGAACAGGTCGCCCCGGAGGTGCACGAGTCGGTCGTCCGGCTCACGGACGACGCGACCGCCGCCCAGGTCCTCGACGACGTGCGCCTGGTGGTGACCACCTGCGCGAGATACGTCTCCGCCGGACCGATCACCGAGAACGGGGCCGTGGTCAAGCCGAGGCGACGCACGAGTGGAGCATGCTCGACGTCGACTTCACCGGGTCGGGATCGATGATCGTGCGGCACGCTTTCACCCTCCGCCGCGCCGGCAGCGGCGAGGTGGTGGAGCGTTCCGCGTACCTGAGCGGGTACGTGAGAGTCGGTGACCTGGTGGCCGTGCTGACGCAGCTCGACGACAATCCGCAGCGGGCGCGCGACCTCACCGTCCGCGCCGCCCACCGGCTCTGCGCCGCCACATCGCACTGCTGAACCTTGTCACCTGCTGACGTTCCGAAGGGAGGGCCTTCGCCAGAGCTATCGAGGCCAATCGGAGGCTGGCGGTGTCTTACCTGGATCATCACCCGCGAGTTGCTGATCGCCGACAGCCCACGTCGCCCATCGTTGTCCAGCCGTCAGATCACCATGGCACCGGTCAGAAGATCGTGCTGGGCGACGTGTCGGACTCCTCGAAGGCCGTGGTCGCCGACTCGGTACGGCTGATCCGCACCGCCGTGGACACGAAGCTGCGGAACGTCTCCAGCAGGTGCCACACCATCGGTGTGCAGGGCACCGTGCAGTCCTGGTTCAACGACCCGACCACCAACCACGGGTTCATGCTCAAGGCCGTCGACGAGGCCCCGCTGGCGCGAGGCGGCCCGCGGTACGAGGCGGCCGAGTACGCGTACATGACCAAGGGGCAGCAGGACAACCACCCGAAGCTGCTGCTGACCTGTGGTCGGCCCGGGGTAACCCTGGCCCCGCCGACGACGGTCTACTCCACGGGTGCGCAGCTGAGCTGGAGCGCCTACATCGACCCGAGTGGCTCTCCGGACGATGACATCGTCCAGTACCAGGTGCACCGCAGCCTGAAGCAGCACTTCACCCCGTCGGCCGACAACCTGGTCGCACCGGTGGATGCGCAGGTCACCACCTAGACCGACACCAGCGCCGAGCCGACCGCGGCGGATGATCCGGATCCGTTCGGCCGTTACTACTACATGGTCGCGGTGAAGAACCGCGACGGCGCCCTCATCCCCGCATCCACCGAGGGGGCGCGGCTGCCAACGCGGCCGGTACCGGGGTCGTTGAACGTTGTTGCGCCGAGTGAACCCGCTGCTACGGCCCGGCCGTGAGATAGCAGAGGAGGTAACGGGTTGAGCATGTTGGGCGACGAGGAACTGCGGGCCGAGATGCGGGCGGCGTCATGAGTGAAAAGGTGCCCTTCAACGAGGCTGGCGCAGCGGGTGGAGTTGCTGGGGGAACATCGTGTTCGGCGTTTTCGGTCAACTGGCTGAGCGGTCGCGCAGATGGGCTGCCTTCATGGTCGGCGGGTGGGGCGGGTGTCCCACCGGTACAAGAACCATGCCTGGCGGATGAGGCTGCGGATGGTGACGATGGCATCAGCGAGGTTGACGTGAGCGCTGGCCACGTCTTCTTTGCGTTCGTAGCGGTGTTGTAGCCGGTTGAAGGCGTCGTGTCGGGCGTTCGTGGGCTCGATGTGCTACCGCCGGGTGGCCTGGACCGGGGCTTTGACGCCCTTGTGGGCGATCTCGCCGGTCGGCCTGTGGGCGGTGAGCAGGGCCTCCGTCACCGTCGGGGTCGCCACGGAGGAGACCGGCACTGATGTGGTTCCGGATATGAGCGGTGGTCAGCGCGGCTGATCCGGGGCAGGGAAGGGAGCGTTGCGCGTTGGCCGCCGCCGGTCCGACCGTTGAGCTCAGTGAGAGCTGGTTGCGGGCTTTGGAGGCGTTCACCGGGATGAGGGTTTCCCGGGCGGAGCTGCCGTTGTTGCGGGATGACATCGGCACGCTGGAAACGCTGGAGTATCGGGTGCGTACGGTGCTGGGTCCGTTGCTGGAGCAGACGATCAGGGCGGTCCGGCAGGCGGGGGAGGGTGAGGCCTTCGACCGGTTCGTGGCGCAGACGGCTCCGTTCGTGGGGAAGATGGCTGAGACGGCCGACCTGATGCTCGCCGTGGTCGAGGCGGAGAAGAAGTTCTTCCTGGAGACGGAGGTCGGCAAGCGTACGGCGTTGGCCAGGTTCAACTTCATGATTGCCGAGTTCGCCGTCGCCGCGGCGATGTGGTTCTGGAATCCGGTGGGGGCGGCGGCGCACATCGCCCAGACGCGGACGATCATTCAGGCGATCCTGCGTTCGGCGTTGGTGCGGTCGGCGGCGAGCGGCACGGCTATGCAGATGTTGTTCATGCCGGGTTCTGCGGTGCCGACCGGCGGACCGGGCCGGCGGCGTCATGAGCGGGCAACGGATCGAGTTCAACGGGGATGTCCTGGCCCAGAATGTGCCGGCGGTGCTCCAGTTCAAGGACCACCTGATCAGCACGGTGGACCCGGTGCGCCAGATCGCCGAGTGCC
>NZ_MUYZ01000002.1:0-114427 GCF_003013775.1 Micromonospora sp. MH33 | reverse complement strand
ATCCACGCACCGCAGCCAAACACCACCACGACGATCATACAAGCGACACGCCACAACAACCTAACAAAGCACTACTAGGACCCATCCGTACTCATCCATGAACGGGGCGTGTCGCTTCAGCCACATCGGCTCGTCCACTTGCCTTACCACCCAGGGAAAGGGGATCTCAGGAACGTCGGGCCACTCGACCTCGGGGCAGTCCCAACCGCTGATCCACGACCTGACCTTCTCCCTGTTGGCGATGAACCTCTCCCTGAGCGCGTCTGCGTCCTGTCGCTTCGATCGGCCAAACATCAACCTGCCTCCTCCGCGACCAGGTGCTTCGCGGCTTATCACCCTCTCCGCGCAGCGCCGCAGTCGCCGCCTGGGGCACCACCCTGACACAGCTGTACGGCATCGGCGACGTTCTCGCCGCGAATCTCCTCTCCCGAACCGGCGCCGTGAACCGGTTCCGGTCAAGCTCGGCGTCTACTTCGTTCTGCGGCGTCGCGCCGATAGAAGTCTCCTGCGGCGACGTCCAGCGGCACCGGCTCTCGCGAGCCGGCGATCCCCCGCTGAACTACGCCCTGCGCGTCATGGCCATTACCCAAACCCAGCAGCCGGGGCCCCGGCAAGGACTACTACCAGCGCAACGCGCGACCGGCAAGACCCACAGAGAAGCCATGCGCTGCCGCAAACGACGTCTATCGCACCATGATCACCGACGCGGAGACCTCTCTGTTGCCGACGGCTTGACCCAGAGAGGTGCCGTTCGTCTGACCGCCCCGACTCGTCCGGTAGGGCGCTCCGCCCTGTCCCGTCCGGAGGGCGGGACGGTCTGCGACTGCCCGACGAGGAGATCCGCCTCCGCTGGCAGCCGGGCTATATGTTCTCTCGGTCGCCCTACAAATGGCGGCATGGCAGCCGATCGGGAGGCTTCTGTGGGTGTTCTGTACGACTACTTCCGCGCTTCGGACGACGAGGCTGTCGCCAACCTGATGGAGGCCACCGATGGCGGGCCGGTGGTGCGAGCGGCAGATTCTCCGGTCGAGGACGCCGTGGACGGCAAGGGGATCGATCCGCCCGTCGTCCTCGGCAGTGTCGTCTCGTTCGCCCTCGACGTGCCACGGGACGTCGACCTGATCGGGGAACGACTGATCTGGCCGGACGGCGCTGCTGAGGACCCTGAGCACGAAGGACCCTGGGTCGTCGTACTCAACGATCGCGCCCGGGATGCGCTCGCCGAAATACCGGACGACCGCCTGCCGGGCCTGGCCGATCGGTGGTCACACATTGAGGAGCTGTCCCACTACAGCGACACGCATCCGGAGGTCATGCTGTCGCGCTTGCGGGAGTTCGTTGGGCTGGCCCGCAGAGCACGCGCGAGCGGGGAGAGCATCTACTGCTGGATCTGCCTCTAGCAGCGGTCGACGGCAACGGTTGCAGATCATGAGAGGCGGCCTGGGCAGTACGGCCATTCGTACAGCCCCGGCCGCCCACCGAGGCCGACGTCGCCCGACAACCACGGACGGGCTGACCACTGACGGAAACCAAAGGCGGGCTGGATCTCGACGGCTACGTGTGGGCGGTGAGATGGCAGGCGCTCTACCCCGGAGCGCAGCGGATTGCCGACTCGCGGCGTGCCCAGGAGTGGGCCGACCGGGTCGGGATCGACTTCCATGAGGTCCGCATTGAGATGAACGGACACAACCTCACCTTGATCTTCAATGACCTTGAGATGACGGGGCTTCCCATCGGCTACGCGCCCTATCGGGTGACCGAGGGGAGATAGCTGGATCGGGGCGGGCTGTCGGCGGGTGACTCCCTTCTCGCCGCAATACGCCGAGCTAATCGAGCAGGCACAAGCCCGGTTGCGGGATGTGGGTTCATGACAGGGCCGCGTGCCCGTTGGGACGGGAGCCGAGGGTCAACGGCGGTCACTGCTTGGACTTTGCCGCCGGCATGGCGGCGCAGGTCAAACCAGGTCACGGCGATGAGACTTCCCGCCGTGTACCCATTTCCTCAACCGTGTGCCGGCTCCGACCGACGCCGACACGTCAGTGGTGCGCATCTGGTCCGCACGCGGACGGTAGGGGAGCGGTGAAAGATGTTGAGAGACGTTTCGGCTGATAGAAGCCCATCCGCGCTGCTCGCCGTGCCGCCCGTCTCGATCTCAAGATGCCTCGGTCGGTTCGGGTCCTGCCCGCCCCACCACGCGAAACGCTCTCCTCAGGCACGGTGCCGGCGACCGAGGGTCCGCAAACGCTCTGGTCAATCGGGCTGGCGGTGGTCGCCGACGAATCTCCGTGCGAATTTGCCGGCGACCGCGTGCTCGGTGTCAGTGACTTCTCCTGTCTCCAGGAGTTGCTTGAGCCTGCGCAGGTTCGCGGCTACCTCGGCGGCGGGCGGCTTTCCGGCCAGTGTCAGTGCGATGCGGCCGAGTCTTCCGAAGGGTGTCTTCAGCACCTCGTGAACCTCGGTCCGGCCCGGGTCAGATCCAGGGGTGAACCGGACCGTCCAGTGAGTTCTCATCCCGGGCGCGGCAGTAGTCTCGTACCGGAGCAACTGGTTCGTGCGCTCCTCGGTGAGCCTTACCGTGGAGCTCAGTCTGACGCCGAGTGGTCCGCGAATTGTCCATCGGAACGTAGTTGGCCCGATTTGTCTACTGGCCATGACGTCGCCCAGGAAGCGGGGCAGGTTCTGGAAGTCGCGGTAGAAGTTGAAGACGTCCGCGACCCGGCGCTCTATGGTCACTCTCGCCTCGGCCGGGTTGTCGCGGCGGCGGGGTGGTGAGGGGCGCATCACTGCCTCCCGACGGATTTTTCCCATTTCAGCCCTGCTGCGATCCAGGCCGTTTGCCCGAGCGCCCGTCCACTAAACCTGGCGAGACAGTGGGCGCGGTGGGCGTATGCCTGCGGCGCGGACAAATGCCTGAAGCCTCGATCGCGTTCGTCAGGGTCTGACGGCTGGCCCGCTCGATCGGCACGCCGCGCAATCTCTCACGCAGCGGTGCGACGTGCGCTGCGCCGGGAGTCGAGAGCCAGCAGCGGTCAAGGCGCACAACACGCTGCCGCAGGACGAGATCAACACGAATCTCGTCCACCTCTACAACGGCGCCCTCTGGTGCAAGGGCTACTGGACATCGAGGAACCTGGGCGCTTGAACGCAGGACTCGGAGACCGCGCTGCGGCAGCTCTACACCGACGCCGGACTGTCGTGGTCGGACACGGCGATGCGCAGCAAGATGTGGCCGCACATCTGCAAGGCGCTAATGCGAATGGACCAGTTCAAGCGCGTGCCCGGCGGTGACGTCGAGATCCAGCAGATCCAGCAGCGGCTGAACGCCCGATACGTCGCCGAGGTCGGCATCCCGGCGATGGGGCTGGTGCCCTGCGACGGCTACTACTCCCGGGACGTCCAGCAGGGCTTCATGATGGCCCTCCAGTACGAGCTCGGCATCGCGCTCGGCTCGATCACCGGATACTTCGGCCCCGCGACTCAGTCCGCCCTGCGCGGGAGGGGATCCGGCACGCTCACCGGCGACCTGCGCTACCTGTTCCGCTCGGCCTGCTACTTCAACTCGCCGACCATGGAACCCGACGGGTCGGGCGGGCAGCAGCCGTACGCGTACAAGGCGTCGGACATCGGCACCGACTTCCCGACCGGCACCCACCAGAGTTGGGTGCAGGCGTTCCAGCGTTTCTCGCAGATCCCGGTGACCGGCACGAACGACTACACCACCTGGGCGCAGCTGCTCGTCTCGTCCGGCGACACCGACCGGCCGGCCACCGGTTCAGACTGCATCACCGAGATCACCGCAGCGCGGGGGCAGCAGCTGTACGCGGCCGGCTACCGGATCGTCGGCCGCTACCTCGACGAGCACCTGCCGCCGACCGATCCGTCCCACCTCGGCAAGGCTCTCAAGCCGACCGAGCCGCAGACGATCCTCAACGCCGGCCTGCGGCTGTTCCCGCTGTTCCAGTACAACGGGACCCAGCTGGGCAACTTCACCTACGAGAAGGGCTTCGACCAGGGAACCAAGGCGCACCTGAAGGCGATCGGGTATCGGCTGCCTGGCGGGACGTGCATCTACTTCGCGGTCGACTACGACGCGCTGAACGTCGACATCGACAGCAACATCAAGCCGTACTTCCGCGGTGTGAAGGACGCGCTCGCCGAGGCCGGTAACTACTACTCGTTCGGCGCCTACGGGTCCCGCAACGTGTGTATCCGAATCTCGCGCGAGGTTGGCGCGCGCTGGTCGATGGTCTCCGCAATGTCCTGGGGATACTCCGGCAACCTCGGGTTCCCGCTGCCCGACAACTGGTCGTTCAACCAGATCCGCGAGTACAACTTCCAGCCCGGTTGGGGCCTGGACCACGACGTCTGGCGGGACAACGCCGACCCCGGCGTCTCCTTCCTCGAACCCGGTCAGTGAGGATCACGATGGTCACCCGACGCAGTCTTCTCGGCGCCGCGGCGCTGGCGCTCGTCCCCGTTCCCCCGTCCCGTTCCACCCCCGTCGCCGTCTGGACCTTCAACGCCGGTGCGATCACCACGTACCGGATCGAGGGCTCGAGGGCGTCGGTTGCCCTTCGCGAGGGCGACGCGGGCGCGGTCCTGCTGCACGTCGCTCGCCGCTGGCACTACGAGATCGCTGCGCTCGACACCGGCGAGGGGGGCGGCGTCGAAGGCTACCGGTCCGGGCGTACCGCGAAGGCCGCGTACGAATCCCACTACCTTTCCGGTACGGCGGTGGCACTGCACCCGCGCGCCTACCCAATTGGCGGCAGCGAGTCGTTGTGGCCGCACCAGGAGGCGATCGTCCGCGACATCCTGCTCGACTGCGAGGGCACGATCGCGTGGGGCGGCGACCTCAAGCCCGCGTCGGCCGGGCACTTCCACGTCGCGGCCGCTCCGGGCGACAAGACGCTGGCCCGGGTCGCCGCACGACTATCCCCGACGGCGCAGGCCAAGTCCCGAACCCAGCGGGCCGGCGCGGTCTCCGATCCGGCCATCCCGTCCCGCCGCCGGCGTGCACTGCTCCTGCCTCGCGCGCGGTGACGCAACGGCAGCCAGAGCAAGGCTCAGCGTCAGCTGGCCGCGAGGCCGGCACACAGCCCCAGCTCGACCCGCGACCCCGGTTCTTGTCCGGTGTCCGGATCCGCCGCGGCCGTCGTGCGGATGCCCGGTGCACCGGCCGTTGCGGGACAGCACCGAGGGGTCACTGCCGCGTGGGGTTCCGGTGACGATTGTGCTGACCGAGGATGGGCTGCCGCAGGTGCGGTCAGCACGCATGCTGTGAGACGCGGGCCGCTGTCGGCGATCGAGGGCAGCCGGGCGTCGACGTCAGGTGATGACCAGCAGTACGGCTTGGTCGTTCGCGGCTGCGGCGTGGTAGAAGCGGCGAAGTTCGGTGTAGTGCGACATGAGGTAGTCGAGCTCGTCGGTGCCGTTGGTCCAGATGTCCGGGTAGATCTCGGCCGCGCTCATGGCGTCCGGGTCGAAGCGGGCGCGCAGCACCTCCACGTCCAGCGCGTCGAGCGCGGTGGCCACAGCGCGGACCGTGTCCTGGTCGAGCAGCCGAGGGGGGCCGTATCCGCCATCCTGGCCGATCTCGGCACCGCCGAGGATCGCCGCGCCGGCGCCCTCACCGATCTGCCAGTCAGTGCCGGTGAGTAGGTAGTGGATGCCGTGCCACGCCTTGTCCAGGTCCAGCTCCGGCTCGGGCATCTCGGCCTCATCGTCGTTGAGGTCGCCGTAGAGCAGCGCGTCGACCGCTGTCGGGTCGGCGCGTAACGCCGCCAGTTCCTCGGCCGACACCCTGCGCCCGATCAACACCATGCCCACGCAGCGGTCCTCTTTCCATCAGCGGTGTAGTGTCCCGCGCTCACAGCTTTCGTGACGCGGACCGTACCGCAACCGACTCTCTGCCGGGGTATGGCTGTCCTGCTGGAATTCGTCTCGATCTCTGCAGGGTGTGGAGCGGGCCGGCCGGGACTGGCGGGGTGCCTGTCCCGGCCGGCTATCGACTCAGGTCACCTGCTCAGGAGTGGCTGCCAGCCGTCGCGGTAGCGCAGGCCGCGAGGTTGCAGTCGGATCTGGTCGTGCACTGTTCCAGGGATCGGCTCGGTTCGTACTGCTTGGGGCCGGTCCACCACGACGCAGACGTCCTCGCCCGGCCACCACCAGCCGCAGGAGCGGGCCAGGCCGGCCCAGGCGTTGAGGTGTTCGGCCTCGTCTGGCCCGTACCGGGCAAGGCCGAGTCGGTGCAGCACGTCGTAGTAGGCGATCCATGACGCGTCCTGCTGCCCGTACCAGCACACGGGTACCGGAGCGTCGCCCGCGAGTGCCGCACGCACGGGTAGGTAGTACCCGTGCGCGAGGCTCCGGTGCAATGCCGTGCGTACGCCTTGGTGCAGCACGACAGCGAGCGGAACGCCGCTGTCGAGCGCCTGCAGCGGCGCCAGTTCGGGCCATGGTTCCTTGGTCTTGCTCGTGCGCACCGGTGACAGTTCAGGATCGGTGTGGGTGACGCCCGCGCTCAGCGCGCCGCGTAGCTGGGAGGTCATCATGGCGAGATCACTGGCCAGCGGTGGTGTCCCGCGCGGCCGGGGATCCCGGATGCGCTCGTAGAGTTGATCGAGGGTGGGCCAGCCGGTGATCAGGGGGCGCGCCTTGTCTGGCGAGTCGACCCATTCGAACCGGGGTCGCGGCCGCGATGCCCTGGCGTAAATGGCGGTCAGGCAGCGCTCGGCGGTCCACTTGTCCGCCGGCTGCGTGGACAGGGCATGGTCGAGCCACTCCTGGCGGATCCGGATGGCCTGCTGCCACAGGTCGTGCGGGTCGCCGCTGCGAACGGCCTGTGGAGGATTCGCGGCGTCGTTGCGCCGCGCGGGGGCGCTCACCGCGCCAGGGCGTCGCCACCCTTCCGGTACGAGATCATGGAACGACTATGGCCCACAGCGCGGCACCGGCGCAAGGCGGTTCTCCACGTGCAGCGCCCCATGTCGGAGAACCACCGAGCTTCACGGGGCAGGGTCTGGTCAAGGTGGGTTCTGCGGGTGGCATCAGGGCGGTGACAGCCAACTGGTCACGGCGACGAAGCGGCGTTCGTCGGTACGCCACTGGCCGGCATGCCGATCGGGCACGGCCCGTCGGGCACTGTCCTCCCCAGATCCGTGTGAGCGTCGCCCCCTTCTCAAAGCAGCGACAATACCTTTCTGATCAGCACGGCGTCCGCGTCAGCCATCGCTCAGGGCCGGTCTGACGGGCGAAACGCGGGTCGGAGGCATCGGCTGCGTCTCGGTGAGAGATTTCTCCGGGGCCGTGTCGATCCGCGGGCCGCTCGTTCGACGTGTGGGTGCGAGGGCCGAGAGGCGGCCCCGCCGGATGAGGAGAACACGATGCCGCAGTACATGCTGATCATGCGGGGCACCGATGAGACGAACGCGGCCATGATGGCCAACGTCGACGAGATGATGGCCGCGACCCGCCTGTTCATCGAGGAGACGGCCAAGGCCGGCGTTTACGTCGCGGCCGAAGGGCTGGACGATCCGCGCCAGGGCGTCGTGGTGCACTTCAGCGACGAGGCCCCGGTGGTCACGGACGGGCCGTACGGAGAGACCAAGGAATTGTTCGGGGGCTTCTTCCTGCTCGATGTCGCCTCGAAGCAGGAGGCGGTCGAGTGGGCCAAGCGGGTCCCGGCGGTTCCCGGATCCAAGATTGAGATCCGGCGGGTGCCCGGGGAGGACGAGGTCCCGCAGGACAACGGGAAGGTCGTCAACGAAGGGGCCTTGCGCGAGAGCAACGGCCAGATCTGATGGATACGGCCGACGTCGAGGCCGTCTGGCGGATCGAGTCGGCGCGGATCGTCGCCGCGCTGACCCGGTTCACCGGCGATTTCGGGCTGGCCGAGGACGCGGCCCAGGAGGCGGTGGCCGAGGCGCTGGTGTCGTGGCCGCTCGCCCCTCCGGCCAATCCGGCCGGCTGGCTGATGGCCACGGCCCGGCGGCGGGCGATCGACGCGATCCGCCGCCGGACCGCCCTGCAGGACCGATACGCCCTGCTGGCAGTCGACCCGGCGGTCGACGAAGAAGTCGACCCCGACAAGATCGACGACGACGTCCTGGCGCTGATGTTCGTCAGCTGCCACCCGGTGCTATCCCGCGAGGCCCGGGTGGCGCTGACCCTGCGCGTGGTAGGCGGCCTGTCCAGCGAGCAGATCGCCCGCGCGTTCCTTGTTCCTGTGCCGACCGTGCAGGCCCGCATCACCCGGGCCAAGAAGACGATCGCGGCGGCCGGGGTGCCGTTCGAACTGCCGGCGGCCGGCGAGCGCCGGGACCGGCTGGGCGGCGTGCTCAGCGTCCTCTACGTGATCTTCACCGAGGGGTCCACGGCCACGTCGGGCGACCGGCTGCTGCGCCCCGACATCGCGTACGAGGCGATCCGGCTGGCCCGCACGCTGGCCGCGCTGCAGCCGGACGAGCCCGAGGTGCACGGCCTGCTCGCGTTGTGCGAGCTGACGGCCGCGCGCTTCCCGGCCCGGACTGGTCCGGACGGCTCACCGGTCCTGCTCGAGGACCAGGACCGGCGGCGGTGGGACTTCTCGGCTATCCGCCGTGGGCTGGCCGCGCTGGCCAAGGCATCGACTCGCGGCCTCGGCCCCTACGGCCTGCAGGCCGCGATCGCCGCCGCCCACGCGTCGGCGCCCTCCGTCGAGGCGACCGACTGGGACCGGATCGTGGTGCTCTACGAGGCGCTCGGCCGGGTCGCGCCCTCGCCGGTGGTCGAGCTCAACCGGGCCGTCGCCGTGGCCATGGCCTCGGGTCCGGCGCAGGCCCTGGCCATCGTGGACGAACTGATCGCCTCGGACCGGCTCCCCGGTTCGCATCTGGTTCCGACCGTACGCGGTGAGCTGCTGGCCCGGCTCGGCCGGCGACCGGAAGCGCGCGCCGAGCTGGAGCTGGCGGCCCGGCTGTGCGCCAACCAGCGCGAACGCTCAGTGCTGCTGCGCAAGGCGGCCGCGCTGGGCTGACCGCCTGGGACGATGGACGGGTGAAGATCACCCGACTCGTTACCCCGGAGGACGCACCGGCCCTGGCCGAGGTGCTCCGCTGCGGAGACCCTGCTGCACAAGTCAGATCGCAGCGGGTGCTGGAGCGCAACGGGTTCGTGCAGTTCGGCATGGCGCCGGAGTACCTCAACATCGCCGGCCGGTGGCAGGACCACGCCATGTACCAGGTGGTGAAGCGCTCGTCGGCAACCGGCTGAACCTCGATCCTGGACCGACGAAGCCCGTGCCGGCCGCCTTGCGGATGACACTGCGCCCACCATCGGCCCCCGACCAGGTATGCCGTTCGGATCGGCTCTCCCTCGGCGGGCTTCTGACTTGTGCAGATGCGCAAAGTCGTCCTTGTGTCGGTGGCGACACCGCGGTGAGGGTGAGCGAAACCCGTGCCGCAAGGAGCCGGCCGCGGGTTGGACCGGACCGGTCCTCACCTTGCAGGAGCAACAGATGCGCAGACTCAAGGCACCACCCGCCCTCGCCATCCTGGCGGCGGCCGCCCTCCTCGGAACCACCGCCCAGGCCGCGAACGCGGCGACCCCGTCGCCGACGGGCGCGACGACGGCCGCGGAGGCGTCCCTCCCGGCCACCGTGGCGCCCGCTACGGACACCCCCGCGCTCGTGGACGACCTGGCTGACCCGGTCGACGCCACGATCGCACCGGACAAGGCCGCCAAGGCCCACCTCACGGGCCACAAGGACCGCTACAAGATCGCTGACCCGGCCGGCACGCTCACCACTGAGGGCGTCGACACGCAGGGCGCGCGGGAGACGGTCCGGTTGAACCAGAAGTACAAGGGCCTGCCGGTGTTCGGCGCCCAGTACGTGGTGCGCATGGAGAAGAAGGCCGGCAAGCGCGCGGTGACCGGCACGTCGGGCAGCTACTTCACGGACCTCGACGTCGACACGTCGGGCACCCCGATGCCCACGGACGTCGCGATCTCCCGAGCGGTCGAGGACGTGCGCAAGAGCCTGCACCCCGGTGCGGCCGTCGTGGCCGGCGCCCCGCGGCCCGGCACGACGCCCGACGCCGCCCACGCCGACCTCAGCGGCACCGACCAGGGGCTCGTGGTCATGCCGACCGGCACCGGCGTGCTCGCGCGGCGCGTGCTCGTCAGGGGCAAGGACGCCGGCACGGGCCAGCCCGTGCTCCGCGACGTGTATGTGGGCGCCACGAACGGGGTGACGCTGCTCAGCGTCAGCCGGATCAAGCCGTTCGCCACCGCGCAGCAGGCCGCCGCCCTGGCCGCCGGCGGGAGCGCCGTCGCGCCGCAGGCCGTGTCGGAGCCGCCCCCGTCGGGCAACGGCACGACGCCGGTCGTCGGCGAGGGCAAGAGCCTGCACGGCGCCACGGTGCCGGTCCCGCTCGTCCGGATCGACGGCGCCAACCGCTACCTCATGATCGACCAGACCCACACCCTCCCGGACGGCCGGACGGTGCCGATCACCACCTGGGACGCTCGGGGCCGGGACTACTACGAGCTGCTCGACGGGCAGATGCCCGAGGGCGTGGCGCCGTTCGCGTCGCCGTCGAGCACGCTCGGCGCGGACCTGACCGCCGCCGGCGCCGTGGACGCGGCCTGGGACGCCGCGAAGGTGTTCGAGTGGTTGCAGACGAAGCTCGGGCGCAACAGCCTGGACGACGACGGCATGCCGATCAACTCGATCGTCGGCATCACCTACGGCGGCTACCCGTGGGTCAACGCGTACTGGGACGGCACCCGCATGGTGTACGGCAGCGGCGACGACGAGTACCTGCCGCTGGCCGCCGACCCTGACGTCGTGGGCCACGAGATGACGCACGGTGTGGTGGAGAACACCGCCAACCTCGTCTACGCGGGCCAGCCGGGCGCGCTCAACGAGGCCATCGCCGACTACTTCGGCAACGCCATCGACGTCGACGAGTCGGGCACGTCGATGTCCGACCCGGAGGCGAGCCTGATCGGCGGCGACCTCTGCCGCACCCTGGCTCCCACCAGATGCGCCCTGCGCAACCTCGACGACGGCGCCACCACGGCGGACTTCCAGCACCTCATGGACACGCCCCAGATGGACGACGGCGGCGTGCACCTCAACTCGACGATCGTGTCCGGGGCGCTGTGGGACCTGCGTCAGGCGTTCGGCGGCGCGGTCGCCGACAAGATCGTCTACCGCGCGCTCACCGACTACCTCACGCCCATGTCCGATTTCGTCGACGCCCGCGACGCGGTGCTCGCCTCCGCCAAGTCCTTCGGCCTGAGCAACAAGGACCTCAAGGTGGTGCGGGCGGCGTTCGACTCGCGCGGGATCACCGTGAAGTGGAAGGCGAACCTGTACGGCAAGAACACCGACCTCCTGGTCGACCGGCTCAACACCGGGATGTACGTCGACATGAAGGCGAGCATGGCCGGCGGCTGGTTCACCGTGCCGCGGTCGGACGCCAACCACACCCAGCCGACGTCGATCTGGGTGGGCCGCACCGACGGCAAGGTCGTGCCGTACCAGATCTCCCCGAACGACGGGAACCTCCACAGCTTCCCGCACACCGATGGCAGGCGGGTCGTGTGGCTGTCGGTCGGGGATGACCCCGACTCGCCGACGTGGGAGGTCAACCGCATCCTGTCGGCGCCCGTCGGCGGCGGCAACGTCGAGGAGCTCTACAGCTCTCCGTACCGGATCGACGGCCTGGGCTTCGACGGCGACGTCGTCGCGTGGAGCCAGTACGAGCCGGCGCTGGGGTACCTCGACGTCGTGCGCTACCTGCAGGGCAGCTCGCGGACCGTGCACACCCTCGCGCACCCCGACTGGGTCGGGAACGCGACGGCGCCGAGCGTGAAGAACGGGAAGATCTCCTACGTCCGGTACGAGGACTACGCGCAGCCCAACCCCGACGGCACCTGGTGGTCACTGGGCGTCGAGGTGTACGACGTGGCGACGGGCAAAACGACCTTCGCCGGCGGTGACCCTGGCGCCGAGACGATGAGCTACCCGCAGCTGTCCGGCACCGGCGTCGCCTGGGTGATCAACCGCGACTACGGCCACAACGTCAACGGCGAGTGGAGCAAGGGAACGTTCAACGACTCCGTGCGGCTCTTCGACTTCGCCACTGGCACCAGCCACCTGCTCTTCGAGGAGAACTCCCCGCAGGCGATCCGCGCCGACGTCGTCACCCTGTCCGACACGACCCTCACGGTCACGGAGGAGGCCCCCGTGGACCTCTGGTTCGCCAACGGCGGCTACCCGGACAACTCGCTCAACCCGAAGCTCAAGCAGTACACGTTCAACGGGACGTACGTCGGTCCGGCGTCGTGCAGTCCGGGCGCGCAGATGTTCGCGACGGCGGGCGCGGGGCGCGAGGTGATCTTCATGGACTCGTCGGCGGGCGGTTTCGGCCTGGCGTACGCGACGGGAGCCAAGTCCTGCAAGTGAGCCCCTGCTAGCGAAGCACGATGCACGACAGCGCGCCGGGACCTCCCACAAGGAGGCCCCGGCGCGCCTCGCTGATCGGGTCGTCCACATAGGGCCCTGAGCAAGGCCACGGCGAAGGGCACCCGCAAGGTGGGCGCCCACGGCCCCTCCCGCCAGGTCGCCAGGATGATGGGCGGCGGGCCGACGCTGGCCTGGGAGACGGTCGTCACCGGCGTGCAGCAGGACGGTTCCCCCAACGACCGTCACGTCGTGACCGACGCCGCGAGCGACGCCACCCTGGATGCGGCTCAACGGTCGTAACCGGCGTCCGCCCCGGTAGAGGGCGTAACGGCCACCGCTTGGTCACCAAAGGTCGTGACCCTTGGAGACCATGCGGTGGCCGTGAGCCTTGACGTGGGGCTGCGCAATTCAACGAGCCTCGGTCGAGGCTCGGGCCGACATGGCCGAGAATGAAGGAGGGGCGGTCCTCACCGACTCCTTAAGCCACCCCCGCTCCGCCGTCAGCAGCGCGATCTGGAACCGAGTCCGGGCGCCGAGCAGGGAACCCGCATCGCTGACATGTTTCTGCACGGTACGGCGGCTCACCTTGAGCACGCGGGCGATCGCCTCGTCCTTCATTCCGGTTGCCATCATGTGCAGGATTTCCCGTGTTCGCCGGTCCGGCCCCACGGTTGTCAGACTGCCCTTCGCGGCCGGCCCATCGTGTCGGCTCGCCAGCGACACCGGTTCGGCACGCTCCCACACGCTCTCGAACAGCGCCACCAGCGCCACCACCAGCGCGGGCGAGTGCACCACCAATGAACCCGCCGCCGGGCGGTCCCCCCGCACCGGCAGCAGAGCCGCCGCCCGGTCGAACACCACCAACTTCACCGGCAGCCGTGACGCCAGCCGCAGTTCCCCGCCCTGACCCGTCCCACGCAGCGCCGTCTTGAGCGACACCGCGTCGGTAAAGCCCTCCGTCTCGTACACCGACCGCATCCGCACCCCGGGCGCCACTCCCGACTCCCCGACGGACGCCTGCTTGGCCGTCACATACGGCGGCTTGGCCAGATGCAGTACCTCGACCGAACTCCCCTTCAGCAGCTGACCGTAGCGCGCCGGCACCTCATCCTCGCGCTCCAGCACCTCCACCAGGTGCGCAGCGCGCGGCCCGGACACCGCCTCGTACACCTCGTGAAGCCGCTCCACGAGGCCCTCGACGCGGGCCAGTTCGGCCCGCCGCCGGGCCAGCAGGGCGCTGAGCGATGAGCGCGGGGGGCCGGCCGCCCATCGCGCTGCCGTGCCGTCGATCTGCAGCACCAGTGCGGAGTCCGCAAGGTGCCGCAGTGCTCGTTCCGCCTCCGCCGGGGACACCCCGACCGCCGCCGCCACCTCGGTGACGTCCGCCGACGGCACGGCCACCAGGTGCTCCAACACCCGCCCGGCCAGTGGATCCAGGCCGGTCACCGCCCACGGGCTGCCTGCAGTTCCGTCCATACCTTCTGACACTCCTGTGGTTTGAGCTTGGTCCGCTGTGGCGGACACCATCGGTGTGGTGGTGAGGCCGCCAGGGCGGCCTTGTGGTCGGCGGGACTGCGGTGGCCCAGGCTGCTGTGCAGCCGGTGCAAGTTGTACCAGCCGTAATGGCAACCGAGGACCCCCGTACCAGCCGATGGCCGTCGAGCCGGGGAATCGAGATCGGCGCCTCGTTGAGGATCCTGACCGCTGCTGAGACCTGTAGAACGTGTTGACATCGACGAGGACGATGCCCCAAAGTTACTGGACTAGTCCAGTATTCCGGGCAGTACTCCACGCGAAGGTGGATCAAATGGGCATAAGATCGAGATCGGCGCTATCGCTGCTGACGGTGGTGACGCTGACGACCGGCCTGCTGGTGCAGGCATCCGCCGACGTCCAGGCGGCCGGCATCCAGGCAGTCGGCCAACAGACGTCCAGCGCAACGACGGCTAGCCACCAGCGCGGCTCCCGCGATGACCTGACCTTGCCCGATGGCTACGCCGATCGAGTGAATCACGCGCTGAACCAGGGTTCCGACCAGTGGGGCGAGAAGTTGCTCGGCCTGCCGGACGGCCCGACACTGGACAATGTCAAGCCGCTGCTGCTGCCGGCCAACCACGCCGGTACGACGGACGCGGCCTCGCCCTGGTACTACCTGCCCTTCACCTACCCGGCGCCGGACCCGACCCGGTGGGCCGAGGAGCGGAACTTCTCGCTGCACGTCGCGGACGGCAGCGAGCTGATGTCGCAGTGGTCAGACTCGCGGGCGACCCAGCGCGTCCGCTTCTTCGTCGGCGCGGACGGCGCCGAGCGCTACGGCCAGGCCGAGGCCAGGTCGGACGAGCCACGCCTGACCGGCGGATACCTGCCGATCCTCGCCAACTCCTACCGTGACGCCGCCGGGGTCCGCTACGAGCGCGAGTCGTTCGTCACCGCGCTCACCCCGGGCGGACCGGCCGTCAGCATGCTGCGGTTCGTCGTCAACGGGCCGGCGAACGCGCACCCGCGGCTCCGGCTCAACCTGAGCCGCGACAAGGTGGCGGACGTCGTCGCCAAGCCCGGGCTGCTCACCGTCGGTGGGAAGACCGTGGTCTCGTACAGCGGCGCGGCGACCTGGTCTGCGCCCGACCTGACCTTCACGCCTGACCTGAGCCGCGGAAAGGCCGAGTTCTACCTGGTCGTGCCGAACGAGCCGGCCGAGCTCGCCGCCGTACGCCCGTCCGCCAAGCTGTACGACTCCGCGAAGTCCCGCACCAGCAACTACTGGACGGCGCAGCTCAACGCCGGCGCCAAGGTCAAGATCCCGGAGAAGTACGCCGCGGACGCCATGCGCAGCACGCTGCTGAACAACCTGGTGATGGGCTTCAACCTGACCGTCGGCAACGGCTACGAGTCGCTGGACAAGTCCTTCGCCTGGGTGCCGGAGATCGCGGCGACGGTCACCTCGCTCGGCGACTTCGGCTACCAGGACAAGGCGCGCGCGAACCTCACCGAGATGCTGCGCCGCGGCCAGGGCAGCTTCTTCGTGTCCTGGGAGCGTGGGATCAAGCTGCAGACGGTGGCGACGTACTACCTGCAGACCAACGACGCGTCGTTGCTGCAGGAGAACCTGCCGACGTTCCGCGACTGGCTCGCCGACTTCAAGCGGCAACGCGTCGCGGACCCGAACGGTCTGCTGGCCAAGACCCGCTACGCCTCCGACATCCCGGAGCCGGTTTACGGCCTGCACCACCAGTCCGAGGTCTGGCGCGGGCTACGCGACATCGGTGTCGCGTTGCGGCTGACGGGCCGTGGCGACGAGGCGACGCCGTTCCTCGACGAGGCGGCCGGCCTGCGCTCGTCGCTGCTGAGGGCGGTGGAGAAGTCGAAGACGGTGTTGCCGGACGGCTCGGTGTTCGTGCCGATCGCCCTGCTGGACCCCGCCTCGTCGAAGCCGTACGACAAGGTGACCACCGACTTCCTCGGCAGCTACTGGAACCTGATCATGCCGTACGCACTCGCGACCGGGCTGTTCGAGCCGGGCAGTGCGACGGCGACCGGGCTGCGGGACTACCTCTACAAGCACGGGTCGCTGTTCCTCGGCCTCACCAGGTTCAACCTGTCGAGCGCCGATCCCGGTGTCTGCCAGAACCTCCGGCCCAACCAGTGGCCGGCGGTGCCCGGGTACAAGTCCAGCGGCATCGACCAGCAGTACGGCTACTCGCTGATGCGATTCCTGGCCGACAATGCCGAGTCCGATCGCCTCGACCTGAGCTTCTACGGAATGCTCGCGCACGACCTCACGCCGAACACCTTCGTCGGCGGCGAGGGTGCCACGATTTCGCCGTGCCCGCAGTTCGGTGAGTACTACCGGTCGCAGTACTGGCCGCCGTTGTCGCCGAACAACGCCACCTATCTGGAGGCGATGCGCGGTCTGCTGGTCAGCGAGGACCTGAACGCCGACGGCGTGCCGACCCGGCTGCACCTGGCACCGGCCACGCCCCGGCCCTGGCTCGCGGACGGGGAGCGGATCGAGGTCTCCGACCTGCCGACCTCCTTCGGCAACGTCGGCTTCACCTCCACGTCGGAGCTGGCGGACGGTCGACTGACCGTGCGGGTCGACCCACCGCAGGCGGTCGCCGGACGGGCACCGCTGACGGACGTGGTGCTGCACCTGCGCGCGCCGCGCGGGCACCAGCTGACCGCGGTCACCGTCGACGGCCGCGCGGTGACGCACGACGCCGCGCGTGAGCTGGTCGACCTCGGCCGGCCGACGGCGGCGGTCACGGTCCGGGCGACGTACAAGACGACGAAGGTGGCCGACGCGCCGAGCGCGGAGGCCATCAAGGTGGCGACCCCGCGTCCGTTGCTGGAGCCCGGTGAGACGTCTGCGCTGGACCTGGAGGTCGAGGCGCTCGGGCAGGGCAGGGTCAGCGGCACCGTCGAGGTCGGCGTTCCGGCCGGGTGGACGGTCCGCGACTCGAAGCTGCCGTTCAGCGTGAGCAGCAACCAGAAGCTGACCTGGTCCGACCTCGCGACCTCGGTTCAGGTACCCGCTGACGCGGCGCCGGGGAACTACCGGATCGACGTGGTCGCCCGACCATCCGGCGGAACGGCGCGATCCACCTCGCTGTCGGTCCGGGTCGCCCGGCCGGACGCGGCGGACTACGCCGCGCTGGTGAAGCGGGACGCGCCGGTGGGCTACTGGCGGTTCGACGACGCCGCGGACCAGCCGGTGGCCGATGCCTCCGGCAACGGAAACAACGGCGCCTACCGTGGCCGCGTCGTCCGGTCCCAGCAGGGGGCGATCGCCGACTCCGCCGACGCCGCGGCCCGCCTGGACGACGGCTACGTCGAGATCCCGGACAGCGCCTCGCTCAGCCTCACCGGCGCCTACACGCTGGAGGCCTGGGTCAAGGACGCCGCGGGTGGGCCGCAGGGCATCGTCGAGAAGTACGACGGCGGCGACTGCCTGCCGTCGCGCAACGGCTACGCCTTGCGCCTGATCAACGGCAACAAGCTGCAGGCGCTCACGATCGCCGACCAGGCGCAGCCCGGCGAGGCCAGCCCTCGCAGTGTCGAGCAGGTGCAATGGCATCACGTGGCGGCGGCGTATGACGGAACGACGCTGCGGACCTATCTCGACGGGCAGTTGCAGACGTCCACCCCGGTGGCCAAGGCGCCGACCAACGGCGTGGGCAGCCTCAAGCTGGGAGCGCGTGGAGACGACGCGGCGGACCGCTTCGTCGGCGGCCTGGACGAGGTCGCGATCTACAACAAGGCCCTGACCCCGGCCCAGATCGACTCCCACTACATCAAGGGTGTGCTCGGCAACCCCGGACAGTCGCCCAGCGCGCAGCAGCCCGGTCCGGTACGTAGCAGTGCGTCGGCGGCTCCGGCGAGCCCCGCCCCGGCGCAGCCGGCGGCGACTCAGCAACTGGCGGTCACCAGCGAGACGGCCTATGCGGCGCAGGTGCTGGCCAACAAGCCGGTCGGCTATTGGCGGCTGGGGGAGCGATCCGGCACGAGCGCCGAGGACTCCTCCGGCTCCGGCAACCGCGGTACCTACACCGACGCCGTGACACTGGGCCGCCCAGGCGCGCTGACGGGCGATCCGGACACCGGCGCCGAGCTGACCGGTGGCTACATCGCCGTACCGGATTCGGCCTCGTTGAGCGTCAGCGGCTCGTTCACCCTGGAGGCATGGGTGAAGCTCAATGACGTCTGCGGGCAGTACAGCGTGGCCGAGAAGTACGACGCACCCGCCTACAACGGCTACCTGTTGCGCGTCCTGCCCGGCGGCAGGATCAGCGCCCTCACGTTGGGCGGAGCCGGGCAGTTGGCGTCGGTCGAAGGGCAGACGGTGGTCTCGCCGGACGAGTGGCATCACCTGGCCGCGGTCTACGACGGGTCCACCATCTCGGTCTACGTCGACGGACGGCTCGACGGCTCGGCCGCCACGAAGGTGAGCCCGACCGACGGGGCGGGAAGCCTCAAGCTCGGGGCCCGCGGTGACGACGCCGGTACCAGGCTCGCCGGGCTGCTCGACGAGGTTGCCGTGTACGACCATGCCCTCACCGCCGACGAGATCGCACAACACCACTCGATCGGCACGACCGGCTGACACCCGACTTGCCTGGCAGCCACCAAGAACCTCGCCGCAATGCCTTCACATCGCGGCCGGCGACTGCCTGGTCCATGCGTTCCTGGTCGAGCGCGCGCTCGACGACATGGGGAACGTGGTCGAGTTCGGCAGGTCGCTCTATGGCGGGCGGCCGCTACGGGATCCGGATGCACGTGATCGGGACCCGCCACCCAGCGAGGGTGGCGGGTCCCGATCATGTCGGCGCGTGGGCCGACCGGATCAGATGAAGATCGCGCGGGCCGGGTCCGGGAAGTCGGTCGCGATGAGCTGGGCGGCGCCGTACGGCATGGTGTCGAAGCCCTTGTAGTTGTGCCAGGCCTTGATCTGGCCGTTGCTTTGAATCAGAGCGATCTCGGACCGGCCGTTACCGTCGAGATCCATGAACCGTACCCTCGCGGGGTCGGTGAACCCGGTCGCGATGATGACGGAATTGCCGTACGGCGAGGGGGCGAAGGCGAGGTCGTTGTGACAGGCCTTGATCTGGCCGTCCGCCTGGATCTGGATCAGCTCGGACTTTCCGTCAGCTGCCGGGCCCGCCCGGCATTGCGTCACCGAGGACCTGCCACGGCCCGTCGATGGTGGGCGAGCTGGCTGCCGGGAGGTGCCTGAAGTCGTTGGTGGCGTAGGCGAACCACGTCTGGCCGATCCGGACCACGTCCGGGTCCGCGAATCCTTGCGCGATGAGCTCCTTGGGGCCTTCGGCCGCGGCGGTGAGCGTGCTCGGGCCTGCCACGACCGGCACGGCCGGAACGACGAGAGTGAGGGTGACCAGCACTGCGAGCAATGCCGCGTGGCCCTGGCTGTGGGGGATGGGCGGGATACGCATTGAGGCTCCCTTGGGGCCCGGCCGTTGTTGCCGGCACGACCGAATACTGGGCTAGGCCAGTATCGTGAAGGTCGACTGGGTTGTTGTCATCGGCTCGCTACGCGGAGTGACCACGCTTCTGCTCGCCGTCGGCGGCCCGACCGGGATGCATGATCGGGCATCGTCCGGAGCCGCTGCGACTGCTGGCCGCGGACCGGGATCTTGCGGTAGCGCCGGAGTGTGCCCGCGCCGACGGCAGGCCTTCGAACTGCTCGAAGCCGTGCGAGGGCACCTGCCGTTTGTCGGTGGGGGTTGACGTGGTCAGGCGGGACGGGGATGCTCGTTACTGGTATAGACCACCCGGTCGCAATCGATCTTCCGGGAGGCCCTTGCGTGCGAGCGTCGGCCCCGACCCCGACGACCGGCCTCGCCCCGACCTGACCAGACCGCCGGGCTTCGTGTCGGTCAGTCCCTGCGGCGGTCCGCTCACCGCGCGCCATGCCGGGACGCCTGCCGACAACCAAGGCCGGCCCACATCATGAGTGGAGATTCGATGTTTCGGTCGCGCTTGTTTCGTGGCTGTCGCCGCACCGGAGTACTGGCCGGATCGGTCGCCCTTGCCATTGGCCTGGTGAATCCTCCGGCAGCTCGGGGCGAGGCCCAGGCTCCTGACCAGATAGGCGCGGCGCGTATTCTTCCAGCTCCGCAGCGCGTGGAGCCGCGTCCGGGACTTGTCGTCCTGCCGGACAACGTCGATGTCGTCGCCGGCGCGGCCGTCGATCCGGCGGCCCGGAAAACCCTTGTGGACGTGCTCCGGGCGTGGGGGGTTACCGCCAGGGTCGTCGGCAGCGCGGACAGGTCGACTTCGCGTCCGGTGATCTTCCTCGGCGGCCCGAACGAGACGTCGGCGACCACCGCCGCGCTGAGCGATCTCAGGGCGGAAGGGCCGGCGGAACTGCCCGCTGAGGGATACGTGCTGGCGGCCGGGCACGACCGGGCCGGTCGAGCGCGGATCGTCCTCGCGGGCGTGGACGGCGCTGGCACCTTCTACGCGGTTCAGTCATTGCGTCAGCTGCTCGTGTCGAAGGGCTCCCGGGTGGCCGTTGACGGTGTGGTGGTGCGTGACTGGCCGGGCTACCGGGTCCGTGGTGGCATGGAGTCGTTCTACGGACCGGTGTGGTCGCAGGAGGACCGGCGTTCGCAGATCGAGTTCCTGGCCCGGTACAAGATGAACCAGTTCTTCTACGGACCGGCGGACGACCTGCGTACCGGGTCGAAGTGGGATTCGGTGTACGACGAGGCGGAACTGAGCCGGCTGAAGGAGATTGTGGACCTGGCGGCGTCCCATCATGTCGCTTTTGTGTACCGGATCTCGCCGGAGGCGCCCTTGGCGCCCGGCCAGGGGATCTGCCACGTTCGCGACGCCGATCGGGTCAAGCTGCTGGCCCGCCTGGCGCAGTTGTGGGAGATCGGGGTCCGCAGTTACGTGCTCGCCTGGGACGACGTGTCCGGCAACTTCGCGTGCCCGGAGGACCGGGACGCCTACCAGGGCGGTCCGTCGCCGCTTGCGGCCGCCCAGGCCGGGGTCACCAACCTGGTCCAGCACGAGTTCATCGAACGGCACCCTGGCGCCGCCCGTCTGGTGACCGTGCCGACGGAGTACTGGGGCATGACGTCCACCCCGTACAAGAGCCGGTTCGACGAGTTGGTGAGCACCGAGGTCGACCTCTACTGGACGGGGCCGGAAGTGGTGTCGCCGAGCATCACCGAGGACGACCTCCGGGCTGCGCGGGACGTCTGGCCGCGGCACCGGATCATGATCTGGGACAACTACCCGGTCAACGACTACAGCCCGAACCGATTGCTGCTGGGACCACTGGTGAACCGTGACGCCGGCATGGCGGACGACGTCGTCGGCATCTCGTTCAACGAGCTCGTCCAGCACCAGGAGGCCTCGCAGATCCCACTCGGTACGCAGGCCGATTACGCCTGGAACCCCGGGGCCTACGACGCGGAACGCTCATGGACGCGGACCCTTCAGATCCTCGGCGGTGACGCGTACGAGGAGTTGCGGCTCTTCGCCGAGAACAACAAGGCCAGCGCCCTGGACAACACCGCTAGGCCGCAGTTCGCCGCGCTCATCAACCGGTTGATCGCCGACTATTCGGCGGGCCGAGCAGTGGGTGCACAACTCGACCAGCTCGACCGCGAGCTACGCCGCCTGGAGGAACTCCCCACCATGCTCCGGGCGCAGCTCGACAACCCTCGCCTGCTTGAGCAGATCGGGCCCTGGCTGGACCGGGTCGGCACGACCGGCCGGGCGGGTCGGGCGGCCGTCGGCATCCTCCGGGCGCAGGACCGGGGGAACGGCGAAGCCGCCTGGCTGGCACGACGGGATCAGTCGGGTGCCCGCGGCATCCTCGACAGGACGTGGCACCAGATCAGTCCCGGTCCGGTCGACGATCTGCTCAGCTTCTCGGCGGCCCAGAGCGACGGCTACATCGGTGACCGCTGGTACGGCGACCTCGGGGCCCCCACTGGCCTACCGGCTGCCGCCCAGGGGTCGGCGCTGGGCAACCTGACCGACCGGCGCGACGACACGGTCTACGTCGCGGCCGGCAAGCCGCAGGACGGCGATGCGATCACGGTTCCGATCACCAAGCCGCACCGGCTGTCCGCGGTGACCGTGGTGCAGGACGCGACCGCTCCCGCCGACGGCGTGATCCAGGCGCTGGTCGATGGCGCCTGGGTGGATCTCGGACCGCTCGCCGGCGGGTTCACCAAGGTGCCGGCGGCCAACGTGGCGGCCGGCGCGGTACGGGTCCGGTGGGCGTCGGGCAGCGCGGCCCCGCGTGTCTACGAGATCGTCCCGCACTACTCCGACGTGTTCAGCGGTACCGTCTCGGTCGATCCGCCCGGGTCGCTCATCGCGCCCGGCAAGACAAAGCGATTCCAGGTCGCCTTCGAGGTGTTCGCGGATCACCAGCTCAGTGGCCAGGTGACCGCCAACGGGCCGGACGGCTGGGCCACCAACCCGGCGACGCAGGTGTTCCGCGCCCAGCCGGGTGGCCGGACCATCGTCGCGAGCGTGCCGGTGGAGGTGACCGTTCCGGCCGGCGCGGAGCCAGGGCGCTACCAGGTCACGGTGTCCTTCAGCAAGGACGGCGTGTCACCGGTGACCGTGTCGCTTCCGATCCTGGTGGGGGAGCAGAACTACCCGAATCTCGTGACCGGGGCCGACCCGGCCGGCTACTGGCGCCTCGGCGACGTGCCCGGCTCCAACATCGCCGTGGACAGCTCTCCCAGTGGGGAGAACGGGACCTACCTGGCCGGCGCCCATCCGGGCGCCGAAGGTGCGATCACCGGTGACCGGGCGGCGGATCTCTCCGCCGGCTACGTCGAGGCGCCGCGCAACCCGCGGACCAACCTCCAGGGCGCTTTCACCCTCGAGGCGTGGGTGAAGCTCGACACGCTCGCTCCGGCGCCGGGACAGGCGATCATCGAGAGTTACACCGGGCCGGCGATCAACGGGTACGCCTTGCGGGTGGCTGACGGCGTCCTGCAGGCGTGGTCGCTCGGCGCCGCCGGGAAGGGGTATGGCCTCGTGACCGGGCGTACCCGGCTGACGGCCAACGAGTGGCACCACGTCGCCGCCGTCTTCGACGGTTCACGACTGACCGTGTACCTCGACGGCGTGGCGGACAACAGCGCCGCGACGTCGGTGTCGCCGGGCAGCGGTACGGCGAGCGTCAAGCTCGGTGGCCGCGGGGACGACACGTACCAGCGGCTGCAGGGCGACCTCGACGAGGCGGCGATCTACGGCCGTGCCCTGACCGCGGCCGAACTCGAGGCGCACTACCTCACGGGACTCGGCTGACCGGCCGCCGGATGCGCGTCAGCCTCCCTGGGACGGGGGGCTGACGTGCATCTGGATGGCGTAGCGGTCGCCGCGGTAGAGCGAGCGGCCGTACTCCACGACCTTCCCCATGTTGTCGACCGAGATGCGCTCGATCAGGAACGCCGGGGCGTCCTCGGCGACTTCGAGCCGTTTCGCCTCGGTGTCGGTCAGCCGAGCGATGGTGACGGTCTGCCGCGCCGATTCGAGCCGCACCCCGAACGCGCGGCCCAGAACCTCGTACAGCGAGTCGTCGCGTTCCATCACCTTCAGCAGGTTGGGGAACCGCGCTGCGGCCAGGTTCGTCCGCTCCAGCGCCATCGGAATGCCGTCCGCCGTACGGATCCGTTCGATGTAGTGGGTCGGGTCGCCCGGGGCGATGTCGAGGCTGGCGGCGACCAGGCGGGTGGCCGGTCGGGTGCGGGCGCGGTACGACTTGGCACCCGGTGTCATGCCGCGCATCCGCATGTCCTCGCTGAACGAGCGGAAGATCTCCGAGTGGGTCAGCGTGGGATGCTGCACGAAGGTCCCACGCCCGGGCACCCGCCGCACCATTCCTTTCGACTCCAGCGCGTCGATGGAGCCCCGGACGGTCATCCGGGCGACTCCGAACCGTTCGGCGAGGACCCGCTCCGAGGGGAGCAGCGCACCGTCCCGCGAGTTCAGGACCATGGCGGTGAGGACGTCTCTGATGTGCTCGCCCTTGCCGCCGTTGTGCTCCACCGGCAGAGACTCAAGCGCCCCGTCGCTCGGCTCGTGTCGCGTCCTTGGCACGGACCCGCTCCCCTTCCTAGGCAACTGAAGCCATCGTACGGGCAACTGCCCCGACGGATGGTGAGGTCAGCGGAACCATTGACCCCCGGTCTATACCAGTATTAACCTCGGCTCGTCCGCCACGTCCAGCGGGTGGCGGCCACGACGATCGGAGATGCGATGCCCAGAAGACGCGGTGTGTTGGGGGCGGCAGCGCTGCTCGCCTTCGCCCTTACTGCGTGCGCGCCAGGCAGCGGGGGCGGCGGCGACGCCGTCAACCTGAAGGTCTGGGGCTGGCGGCAGGAGGATGTCGCGGCGTACCGCAAGATCTTCCAGATCTACGAGAAGGCCCACCCGGGCGTGAAGGTGGAGTACCTCCCCTACAAGAGCACCGAGTACGACACGATCCTCAAGACCGGCCTCACCGACTCCAGCGGCCCTGACGTCGCGCAGCTGCGTTCCTACGGACTGCTCCAGCCGCTGGTCGGCGCCGGCAGCCTGGTACCCCTCGATGACCAGGTCGACAAGCTGAGCGGCTTCCCGAAGCCGATCCTCGACGGGGCGAAGGGCGAGAAGGACGGGCGCGTCTACGGCGTTCCGTTCGCGCTCCAGACGCTGCACGTCATCTACAACAAGAAGATCTTCGCCGACAACGGCATCGCCGCCCCCACCACGTGGGCGGACATGATCGCGGGCTTCGACAAACTCAGCAAGGCCGGCGTCACCCCGCTGGCGAACACCGTCACCGACAAGTGGATGCTGCCGATCGAGCAGGAGATCTTCGGCGCCACGACGTACGGCGGTCCCGACTACCTCACCACGATGCTCAACGGCTCGGCGAAGTTCACCGGTGCGCCCTGGGTGAACTCCCTGGAGACCTGGAAGAGCACCAAGAAGTACTGGCCGGCGCAGGCGTCCGGGGTGAGCTACACGGACGCGCAGGCACTCTTCACCTCCGGCCGGGCCGCCGCGTTCCCCGGTGGCGTGTGGGAACTCGCCGGGTTCAAGAAGGCCAACCCGCAGCTGGAGCTGGGCATCTTCAACGTACCGCCCGCGCCCGGCGCGGCGGTCGACAAGACGCTGGTTCCCGGCTACGTCGACGGGTCGTTCGGCGTCTCGGCGAAGTCGCCCCACCGGGACGCGGCGCTGGACCTCGTGCGGTGGATGGCGACCGAGGAGTTCGGCCGGGCCCTGTCCACCGAGCTCCGACAGATCTCCCCGGTACCGGGCGTCGAGCCCCAGGACGAACTCCTGGCCCAGGCGCTGAAGGAATACCAGGCGAACCCGAGTCCCTACGTCACCTACGCGTACTTCTCCGGCGGCACACCCACCGCCTGGGACCTCGCCTCCGAGGCGTTCTCCGACTACGTCCTCGGTCGGAGCACCGCCGCTGACACCGCCGCACACATCCAACGAGGGGTCGATCAGTGGTTCCGGCCCAAGAACTGACGGTCCGTCCTGCCCGGCGGTCACGCCGTCGGGCAGGACGGGTCTCGGCAGGATGGATCACGACCTTCTGCCTGCCGGCCTTCGCGCTCTACGGCCTCTTCCTCGTGGTACCGCTCGTCACCGCCTTCTACTACGGGCTGTTCCACTGGGACGGCACCCGGCAGGGGGAGTTCATCGGAATCGGCAACTACCAGGAGATTTTCACCCGCTATCCCTTACGCGACGAGATCCCCGCCGCGCTGGGGCACAACGTCCTCTTCTTCGTCGGCACCATGGCGATCCAGAACACCATCGGCCTGGGCCTGGCGGTGCTCCTGCACCGCAGTCCCCGGGGCAAGCGGCTGTTCCAGACGCTCTTCTCGCTTCCCTACCTGATCAGCCCGCTGATCGTCGGGTACATCTGGTCGCTCCTGCTGAGCCCCACCTTCGGCCCGATCAACTTCGCGCTCAGAGCGGTCGGCCTGGACGCATGGGCGCGTCCATGGCTCGGTGAGCCGGACCTCGCCCTGCCCGTACTGATCCTGGTCAACGCCTGGCAGTGGATCGGCGGACCGATGCTCATCTTCGGCGCCGCCCTTGGCGGTATCCCCCAGGAGCTGGAGGAGGCAGCCGCGATGGACGGGGCGTCAGCGACCCGGGCGTTCTGGAGCATCCGGTTCCCGCTCCTGATACCGGCGGTCGGCGTGATCACCGTGCTGACGTTCATCGGATGCTTCAACATCTTCGACCTCGTCTACGCGCTGGGCGGTTCCGACGGCGGACCCGGCGGCGCCATGGACGTACTGGGCCTGCTCTACTACCGGACCGCCTTCCAGGGCGGCAGCAACGCGATCGGAGAGTCTTCGGCGTTGGCCATGCTGATCTTCGTGCTCATCTTCGGGGTCTCACTGGCCCTGGAGCGGGCGCTGCGCCGCCGGGAGGTCCACTAGATGAACACCCTGCGCGCCGCCCCCCGGGAGGCAAGGAAAACCAGGGGTGACCTCCCAGCCCCGCGCGGCACCCGCCAGCGGTCGCTGCTCCGCACCGCCGGCAGCCAGCTCGTCCTGTGGGCTTACGCCGGAATCGCCTTCGGTCCGCTGCTGCTGGTGCTGATCGGATCGCTGCGGCCCAACGCGGAGATCCTCCAGGCACCGGTCGGCCTGCCCAGCTCCTTCGACCTGAGCAACTACACCCGCGCGTGGCAGACCGCGTCGATCTCGACGTACTTCATCAACTCCCTGACCGTCACCTGCGCTTCGGTGGCACTCTGCGTCAGCGTGTCGGCGATGGCCGCCTACGCCCTGTCCAGGTGGAAGTTCCGGGGCCGCGCCCTGCTCGCGGCGTTCTTCCTGTCCGGGTTGATGATTCCCGCGAAGCTCGGTCTGCTGCCGGTGTTCTACATGTTCCAGTCGATGGGTCTGATCGACAGCCGGATCGGGTTGGTGCTGCTCTACGCGGCAAGCGGAATCCCGTTCTCGGTCTTCGTGATCATGGGCTTCATGCGGGGACTACCCGGTGAACTGGAGGAGGCCGCGCGGATCGACGGGGCACACGAGGGCCGACTGTTCGTATCGGTCGTCCTGCCCCTGATGCGGCCGGCGCTCGCGGTGGCCACGGTCTTCCAGTTCGCGCCGACCTGGAACGACTTCTTCTATCCGTTGGTGCTGCTGCGCAGCGGCGACAAGTACACCGTCCCGGTCGGGCTGACCCGGTTCTTCGGCGAGTTCGCCGCCGACCGCGGCACCCTGTTCGCCGGACTCGTGATCGCCCTCGTCCCGCTGGCCGTGGTGTTCGCCCTCGCGACCAAGCAGATCGTCGCGGGCCTGACCGCAGGGATGTCGCGTTGACAACGACGATCACCATCGACGGCGGCAAGTCGGAGCTTCGGCTGCTGCTACGTACCCCGGCGGGCCGCCAGCTCGGCGTCGGCCCGGGCTTCACCTACCGGCCCCACGAGGACGGCGTCGACCGAATCCTGGCCGCCATTCGAGGCGCCGCGGCGACGATCTCCCTTCCCGCGCAGGTGGCGGGCGTGGTAGCCGGCCTGACCGGCGTACCGGGGGAGAACGCCGAGCGCCGGCGTCTCGCCGTCGCGCTCGAGCGGCAGTTCGGCGGGCCGGCCGTGGTCGTGGAGGACAGCATCCTCGCGCACGCCGGCGCTCTCGGCGGTCCCGGCGTGCTGCTGTGTGCCGGTACCGGGACGACCGTGCTCGCGGTGAACGCCGACGGCGACCACGCCCGGCTCGACGGATGGGGTCCCCACCTCGGTGACCGCGGCAGCGCGTACGCCATCGGGCTGGCGGGGATGCGCGCCGCGACCGCCTCGTACGACCAGGTCGGGCCGGCAACCGTGCTGGTCGACCGTCTCGTCGCGGCGCTCGGCGGCGTCGACCTGGCCGCACTCCAGCGCTACTACCGGGACCCCGCCATGATCTCGCATACGGCGGCCTTCGCCCGCGAGGTGCTCGACGCGGCCGCCCAGGCCGACCCGGTGGCCGGCCGCATCTGCGCCACGGCCGCGACCGACCTCGCCGACGTGGCGCAGGCGGCAACCGACCGGCTCGATCTCAGCGGGTCGGCACGTCGGGTGTCCTTCAGCGGACGGCTGCTGACCCTCGGAAACGCTCTGTACCAGGCACTGTCGGCCGAACTTCAGGCCAGAGGGCTGCCCCTGGTCACACCCAGAGCGGAGCCGATCGACGGCGGTCCCGCGCTCCTGAGCGGCGCCGCCCCGTACGCCCGCCTGCTGGCAGCCCAGGAACCCGGTGGCGACGCATGAGGGTCGGCCACGGACTGGCGCGGCTCGAGGTCGTGCCCGGAGAACCCATGGGTGGCTACGCCGACCGCTCCGACGGCGTCCAGAACGTGCTCGACCCGCTGGAGGTCCATGTCGTGACCTTCGCCGACGCGGGCCACCGGTTCGCACTGGTGGTCGCGGACCTGATCTGCGTCAACGTCGACGTCGTCGACCGGATCCGGACCGCCATGCGAGACATCGGCGTGCAGTCCTGCTGGGTCGCCGCCACCCACACCCACGCGAGCCCGGAGGCGGGCTGCAGCCCTGGCGGCGAGGCCACGCCACGGCACGTCGCCGACCGGCTCGAAGCCGCGTCGCTCGTGGCCGCACGGTCCGCCATGGCGTCCGAGCGTGCCGCCAGACTCAGCTCCGCCCGTACGATGGTCCCCAAGCTGGCGGGCCACCGCAACATCGCCGACCCGAGTCCCCTGGACATTCCCGTCGACACCATCGTGGTCACCGCAGGTATCGACGTGGTGGGGCTGGTCGTGGTCTCACCGGTCCACCCCACCATCCTTCCCGCCGACAACAACCATGTGAGCGCGGACCTCAACGGCGGCATCCGCCGGGCGTTGTCCACACCGAACAGGTGGGTGGTCGTCGCCACCGGTGCGGCCGGCAACATCAGTACCCGGCACACCCGTCAGGGGCGGGGGCTTGACGAGGTGAACCGGCTCGGCGCCTGGCTGGCCGACCGGGCCGAACCGGTGTCGCCGCGCGTCGGCAGGGGTACCGCGACGCCGGTACGCCCGCCGGTCACGCGAACCGTGACGCTGGCGCCCAAACAGCCAGCGGAGCTCGACGTCGCCGTGCGTCAGACGCCGCAGCCAGGGGCCGGAAACGAACGCATCCACTGGGTCATGCAACAGGGGCTGCGGATCGCGGAGGAACAGGCCGCCCGGCAACGCACGGAACCGTATGTGATCGGCGTGGAGGCGGTGGACCTCGACGGGGTCATGGTCGTGGCCGTTCCCGGCGAACTGTTCCTGGAGCTGGGCGAAACGATCCGGTCGGCAGCGCCAGACGAGGTAGGGGACATCGTCGTCCTCGGCTATGCCAACGGCTACCTCGGCTACCTACCCACCCGTGACACGCAACCCTGCTACGAAACCTATGTCAGTCCGGTCACCTCCGGCAGCGGCGAGATCGTCGCCGAGGCCGCCGTGAAGGCCGCCGTAGCGGCCGCCCGCGACCGTCAACATTCCAGGAGGATCAGTGCCTGAGCCCGCCTACGCCAACATCGCCCGGACCGCACTCGAACAGGTCCTAACAGCACAGCTCGACGCCATAGAGACAGCGGCCGGGATCGTCGCCGACGCCATCGCCGCAGGTGGTGTCCTACAGGCGTTCGGGACCGGCCACTCGCGGATCGTCACCCTCGAACTCGCGGCGCGTGCCGGCGGGCTTGCCGCCGTCAGCATGCTGGCGGTCAAGGACCTCGTGATGTTCGATGGCGCCGACCCGAAGCCGATCCTCGATCCGACGTACGAGCGCGAGTCCGGCCTCGCCGAGCAGATCTACCACCTCGCCGCACCCTCCGAGCACGATGCCTTCCTGATCGTCTCCAACTCCGGCATCAACGCCGCCGTCATCGAGATGGCCGCGCTGGCCCGCGAGCGCGCGCATCCGATCGTGGCGGTCACCTCACTCGCACACACCCGCTCGGCCGGCGCCCGTTCGACACAGGGATCGCATCTCGCTGACCTGGCGGATGTGGTGATCGACAACCACGCTCCGGCGGGGGATGCGGCACTGGAGATCACCCCAGGAGTTCGGATAGGGGCGGTTTCGTCGTTCACCGGAGTCCTCATCGCGCAGCTACTCACCGAACTGGTCTGCCGCCAACTGCTGGGCCGCGGCATCGATCCGCCCGTCCACATCTCCGCGAATCTCGCTCAGGGCGACGCGCACAACCGGGTCCTCTATGAGCGGTACCGCGATCGGGTCCGCCCGATCGAACCCTGATCCGCCACGCACGAAGGCTCCCAGGCGTCGGGGGGAGAAGGCATACATCGACAATGCGGGCATCATCGGTAACCCATCTGCCGGTGTCCGCCCGGCCTGGCATGGTAGGGGGATGTGCAGGAACATACGCGTGCTCCACAACTTCGAACCGCCTGTGACCGACGATGAGATCGAGGCCGCCGCCATCCAGTACGTGCGCAAGGTCAGCGGCACGACACGGCCGTCCGCGGCCAACGAGGAGGCGTTCGGCGAGGCGATCCGCGCTGTCACGGCGGCCACCCGAACCCTGCTGGACAGCCTCGTGACGAAGGCGCCTCCCCGTGACCGCGAGGTGGAGGCCGCGAAGGCCAAGGCGCGCGCCGCCGAACGGTACGGCCTTCGAGGGGCAGCCTCGGGCTGACCGCGCCCGATCTGGCCTCGCCCCGTCGTGGTTACGGGACGTGAGACACGGGGCTTGAACAGGCGACCATTGCCTCGTCAGCGAGGGCGAACCCCGCTGACGAGGCAATGATCGCAGAAGGGCGCCGTGGCGCCTGACTACTGCTCGACGACGGTAATCGTCGCCGTGCGGTAGTTGTTGCGCTTGTCGTTGCTCGACGGGTCGTAGTTCTGCTCGATGTTGCCGGCGCTGTCGACCGAGAACCAGCGGAACGTGGTGGTCTCGGTTACGTGGAACACCTGCCCCGGCTCACGGAACTCGGTCGCCGCGTAGCGCGGCGACTCGAGGGTGGGCCGGCTGCCGTCCGTCGTGTAGTAGATGGTGGCCGGCTCGCTCGTCTCGAAGCGCACGTCGACCGGCCCGGAGTACTTCCCGCCGCCGGGAACAAGCCGGGACGTCGGCTTCTGGTTGTCCTTGCCCCACTCCGCCGCGATCCGGAACATCTCCATGATGCCGTTGGCGTACTCCATCGTCTCGGAGTGGCCGCTGACGAGGTCCGGGTTTCCCACCCACGCCGGCTGGAACGAACCGCCCTGCCAGTTGCCGGTGGCCGGGTTGTAGATCGAGCCGCCGACCTCCCAACCGAAGGCGTAGATCCCGTAGGTGTGGTAGAGGTCCTCGCGCACGTTGCCCGCGGAGGAGTAGAGGACGTCCGACGAGCCGCCGACGTTCTCCGGCGTGACGACGGTCTGCCGGTGCGCCTTGACCTGCGACAGGATCCTGGCCGCCGACTGCCAGTAGAACGCCTCGTCACCCAGCGGCGGACGCGGCGTGGTGATCCGTCCGTCCGCGATGTAGGCGCCCGGCTGCCAGAACAGCTGGCCGCCGTTGGAGTGCACCGACATCATGAACTTGATGTTCGAGTACTTCTCGACCAGCCAGATGATGTTCTTCGACTCAGGCTCGGACAGCTTCTCCGGTCCCTGGTAGGTGTCGCTGACGCAGCTGTTCGACCCGCCCGAGTAGCCGTCGTGAGCCGACCCGACCCGGTAGTTCCGGTTCAGGTCGACGCCCCAGGAGTTACGCCGGGCCGGATCGGCGTTGTCGTCCGCGCAGTGGTTCGTCATGTTCCGACGCTGTGAGGCGAAGTTGTAGAAGCTGTAGTTCGCCCCGTCGGGGTTGTTGGACAAGATGAGGAAGATGTCGGTGTTGTCGACGATCTTCTTCGTCTCCCAGTCGGACTTGTAGTTGTGCACCAGACGCTCGGCCGACTCCAGGCTGGTCGTCGCCGGCACCCATTCACGGGCGTGGTCCTGCGCCTGGATCAGCACACCCGGGTTCCTGCCGTCGCGGTGCTTGCCGATCCGCAGGACGGGGATCGTGGCCGGGCCGCGCGGCACCTCGCCCTCCGGCGCGCCGACGCGCTTCTGGTCCAGGAAGTCGGTCAGCGCGACCGGGCCGGAGGACGCCGCGACGATGCCGGTGCCCGCGTTGGTGCGATACGGGTGCGCCCGGTCGATCAGGCCCTGGGACTGGCTCTCCAGTGCCGCCGCGACCTGTGCGGCCGTACTCGCCAGCCCACCGGAGGCGTCCTTCGCGAGGAGGACGCGGACCGCCTTGCCCGCAACCTCGACCCCGAGCGGGAGGTTCGCCCCCGGCCGGTTCACGAACTCGACGGTGATGTCGTTGCCGCCCTCGTGGCCCCATGCGGCCGAGCTGACGACGACGGCGCCCTGCCCGGTGCCGCCGATCGTGGCCTGCGCCTTCCGCTGGTAGCCGTTCGTCTTGTTCGGCAGGTAGACGATCTCGGCGATGTCCGGATACTGGCGGGCGATCTCCTCGGCGCGGCTGAACAGCTGCTGCGGGTGCCGGTAACCGTCGACGAAGTCCCACTTGTAGGCGGGGTTCGCCGTCAGCGGCGGCGCACCGTCCTCGAGCCAGTTGGAGACGAAGCCGGTGGCGACGCCCCCCGTCGAGCTCGTGACCCGGATCTGGCTCGGGCGCGCGTCGAGCTTGAACAGGTTCCGGTGGAACATGTACTGCCCGGAATCGACGAACCGGCTCATTGTCCGGGCAGAGCCGAACGAGGTGCCCGGGCCCGAGTCGTTCTCGAGCTGCATCGTGACGATCGGGCTCGTCTGCGCCCCTTCGGTGGTCCGGGCCTCGACGTAGAGGAAGCCCTGGCCCTTCGTCGTGAACCAGTCGGCACGGGCGATCCGTACCGTCTCCTCGTGCGCGAGCGGCTGGACAGCCTTCGCGCGGACGGCCTGGAGGCCGCCGTCGGCCGCCTCGCTCCAGGCGAAGCCCTCGCCGTCGCCGAGGATCTCGACGCCCAGCGCCTCAAGTTCGGCGACCTGTTCTGCGGTCGCCACCGCCTCGCCTTCGATGCCGGTCGGCACGCGCCGGAGACCGTGTTCGAGGTCGAAGCCCGCGGCGACCACCTTGTCCAGCATGTCGGCGCCGGTCAGCTTGATGCGTACGAGGCGTGCGGCCTCCGGAACCTCAAGGCTGGATCGTGCTGAGCCTGCCGTGGCTGCCGATCCGGCGGGATCAGCACCCGCCGGCCCGGTTGCCATGAGGACGCTTCCCACCAGGGTGGGCAGCGCGAAAAGCGCAATGCGTCGTCGTATGGGTCGCATTCTCCCCTCCTTCTCCTTGCGACGTGCGGTTGACGCGGTGGCCGGCCCGGCTGCGGGTCGGGCCGTCCCTCCGCGACGGTCACGCCGAGCTCACGCAGGGTCGACCCGTGCACGACGGTGGTCGCCGTGACGGGTTCGGGGAGGACCGTGAGAGAGCCGGATGCGTTGAGCGTAGGCAGGTCCTTCGCTACGAAGGATTGGCCGAGCTGGATTTGAGGATGACTTGAGGCGTTGCGCGGCCGTGAGCCTGACGTCGTCCTACGCCGGCGGAGAGGACGAGCAGTACGCGGAGTAGAGCGCAGCCGGCAGCCAAGCCCATGGAGCCGCCGTCACCAGGCCGTGGGCTTGCCCTTCTGGAACAGCCACACGTCGAAGAAGGCAGCGAGGTTCTGCCCGGATTCCCGCTCGGCGAGAGCGGTGAAGTCGGCCGTTGAGGCGTGGCTGTACCGGTGGCTGGCCGCCCACTCGCGCAGGATGCGGAAGAAGGTGCCGTCGCCGACCTTGCCCCGCAACGCGTGCAGGGTCATCGCCCCCCGGTTGTACGGGATGTTGCTGAACATGTCCTCGGGTCCCGGGTCGGCGAGGACGATCTGCCAGAACGACGACGACGCGGCCCGACCGTAGTTGCTGCCGCTGTTGAAGGTCTGGCTGACCGACGCGCCGCCGTTGTACTCGGTGTACATCCACTGGGCGTAGGTGGCGAAGCCTTCGTTGAGCCAGATGTCCGACCAACGCTGCGGGGAGACGGAGTCCCCGTACCACTGGTGTGCCAGCTCGTGCGCCATGGTGCCAACGCTCGCCGCGCCGGAGAAGATCGGCTTGGTCTGGGTCTCGAGGGCGTAGCCGACGTCGGGTGCCCGGTCGATGATCGCACCGGTCGAGGCGAACGGGTACGGGCCGAACGTCGAGGAGAAGAAGTCGATCATCTTTGGAATCTGCGCGACCGCGGCGGCGGACCCGGCGACCTGCCGGGGGTCGGTCGCGACGTACACGGGGATCCCGCTCGGCGTGGTCGACCTGGTGACCACGAACTTGCCGATGGTGATCGTCGCCAGGTAGCTGGCCATCGGCTCGGTCGAGTCCCAGGTGAAGGTGGTCCAGCCGTCGCGGGTCTCCTCGGACAGGAGCTGGCCGTTGCCGACGGCGGTGAGTCCCTCCGGCACCTTCGCGATGAACCGGAAGGTGGCCTTGTCGGTCGGGTGGTCGTTGGTGGGCAGCCAGGCCGGCGTCCCCTGCGGTTCCCCGACGACGAAGGCGCCGTCGTCGGTAGGCACCCAGCCTTCGATCGACCCGTCCGGGTCGGTGATCGGACCCGGTACGCCGGCGTACCTCACCACCACGGTGAAGGCCTGCCCGGTCTTGAGCTTCGGGCGGGGCGTGACGATCAGTTCCTGGCCGTCTCGGGTGACGTCGTGCGCGTGCCCGTTGACCGTCAGCGACGAGATTTCCGGACCGCGGAAGTCCAGGTTGAACCGGTCGAGATCTTGCGTGGCGATCGCGGTGACGGTGGCGGTGGCGGCCATGAACCGGGTTGCCGGGTCGTAGGAGAAGTTGATGTCGTAGTGCTGGGCGTCGTATCCGCCGTTGCCCTCGTCCGGGAAGTACGGGTCGCCGACGCTCGCCGCGCCGGCCGAGTAGCGAGGGGCTCCGGGGTTGCCAGGTGCTGCGCCGGCCGTGTCCGGTGCCACCACCGATCCGACAGTCACCAGGGCGACTGAGGCGAGCGCGGCACCGCGCAGGCGTGGGACTGCCATGTGGATCCCCTCCCTTGGACTGACGGAGCAGCGCTCCGCCAGCTGTGTACGCCCAATCCACTCGCACCGAACGGGCGTCGTCAAGGTCTCCAGGCCACCCCGGTCATCGTCCTGGTCGTGGTCACCACGCAGTTCGGCTCATCCTTCTCCTGGCTCCGGTGCGCCCCAACCGTCGGGAACGGACAGGCCGGCGAGCCGTCGGGCCAGGATGGCGGCGCCGATCTGTGCGGCCTGTGGGCCGAACGCGGAGCGCAGAACCGGGGGCGGGGTCCGCCATGCGAGGGCCGCGCGCAGGGCGTCGCGTACCGGGTCGAAGAACAGCGCGCCCGCGTCCGCCAGCCCACCGCCGAGAACGATGCGGGCCGGGTCGAGGGTCAGGGTGAGGGTCGCCAGGGCGATCCCCAGCGCCTGGGTCGCGTCGTTCCAGACGGCGGCGGCGACCGGATCGGTAGCCACCGCGTCGGCGATGGCTCGGCTGTCCGAGCCCGGGGTTCCGCCGAGTCGGGCATAGCGGCGAGCCAGCCCGCCGGCGGAGGCGTAGACCTCCAGGCATCCCCGCTGCCCGCAACTGCACGGCTCTCCGCCGGGGTGGACCGGCATGTGGCCGACCTCGCCGGCCGAGTCGGTCGCGCCCGGCACCGGCTCGCCGTGCACCACCACCGCCGCGGCGATGCCGGTGCCCAGCGGCAGCAGCAGGAAGTTGTCCAGTCCAAGGGCCGCCCCGGCCACCGCCTCGGCGACGCCGGCCGCCCGCGCGTCGTGCCCGACCGCCACCGGGAGCCCGAGGTCGTCCCCGACGAGGGCGCGGAGCGGCACGTTGCGGAACCGGAGGTTGGCGGCGTACCGCACCACCCCGTTCGTCTCGTCGACGAGGCCCGGCGTGACCACGCCGATCGCGGCGGGTGTGGCGCCGAGATCGAGCGCGTCGTCGCGCAGCTGGAGGCACAGGGACCGGACCGCCTTGACCGGGTCGTCGTCCGCGCGCGACGGGGCGGTCACCGTGTGCCGGCACCGGCCGTCCGCGCCGACCACGGCCCCCTTGATGGTCGTTCCGCCGACGTCGACGGCGAGGACGCACTGGTCTTCGGGCTGGGTCACGCGATCACCCGGTCACCACGGTGAGGTCCGCGGTGAAGTCGCGGTCCAGGGGAAACACCGGTCGCACCACGTTCCGGTACGGCAGCCGCGCGAGGTCCTGGTCGACGCCGCCCGGCGTCAGGGCGAGTAGCCAGTCTCCGGCCGCGTCGAACAGTTCGGGTTCGAGATAGCCGATCTTCACCACGACGAGATCCACCTCGTCGACCTTGACGCCCAGCCGGGCGTAGGAGTCCAGCAGGCGGTACTGCATCCGGCGTGAGGTGACGAAGACGCTGAGCCCGCCGACCCGTACGCTGACGCACCGCCCGCCGTCGGGATCGTCGGCGACCGCCTCCAGGATCCCGTCGAGCGGGAGCGGCCCCGGGTCCCGGGAGTCGATCCGCCCGCCGACGGTCACCCGGACCGGTGAGCCGAGCGGCTGGTCGGCGATCTGCGCCACGGCCAGCGGATCGACCAGCGAGGCGAACACGGCACGACGGGAGCCGTCGCGGATCTCGGGGCGGGCCAGCATCCGTTCCGGGGCGAAGGTGACGTCGTCGGCACCGCCGGCGCCCGGGTTGTCGCCGGAGTCGCTGATGAAGAACGGTCGCCGATCCGGCTCGGCGACCGCGGCCAGAGCGGTGTCGAGGCACTCGTCCATCGAGCCGGTGGGGGCGACGAAGGCGAACTCGTCGCGGGCCGCCCAGAAGTGCCCGCCGAGCTCGCGGGCCGCCTCGGTGGTGGCCGTGGCGTCGGTGCCGGTGACGACGACCGCGCCCCGGCAGCGCGGCTGGTCGGCCCAGGCGAACCCGATCCAGATCGCCGCGTCGACGACGCCCTTCCGGGCCTCGACCTCGGGGATCCGCGCGTAGAGTCCCCGGGCCGGCTCCTCGCGGGTGCTGGTCATCTCGCCCGGCAGCAGGATCGGCACGTGCACCAGCGCCTTGTGCGGGCGCTGCTGCCGGCGCAGCGCCTCGACCAGGTTCCGGGCGGCGCGCTCACGGGTCTCCCACACATCGACGTGCGGGGCGGTGCGGTAGCAGGTGAGCAGGTCGCAGGCGTCGAAGAGCACCTGCGAGACGTTGCCGTGCAGGTCCATCGCGGCGGAGACGAACGGCTCCGGCCCGATCACCGACCGGATGGCGGTGACGAGTTCGCCCTCCGCGTCGTCGCTCCCGACGACGGTCATCGCGCCGTGGATGTCCAGCAGCATGCCGTCCAGGGGGCCGGCGACGCCCAGCTTCTCGACCAGCTCGGTGGCCCACACCTCGTACGTCGCCCGGTCCACCGCCCCGCCGGGCAGGGCCCGGGCGTGCACGAGCGGGATCCACTCGACGTCGGCGGCCCAGGGCTGGGTGGGGGAGAGCCAGTCGTATCGCGCCAGCAGCGCATCGCCCCGGGTGACCTCGAAGTCGTCGGCGGTGCTCAGGTGCGGCGAGAAGGTGCTGGACTCGATGTGGATGCCGCCGATGGCGACGCGGAGGGGACGGGGCACGGGTGTTGCTCCTCAGGAGGGTCGTACGTCGGTCGTCGTGCGCAGCAGGTGCCCGAGGCCGACCAGGGCCGCATCCGGGCCCGCGACGCTGGCTTCGATGGTCAGGGACTGGGTCATGGACGGTAGGCAGCGCTCGTAGAGCATCCCCCGGGTCGCGGCCACGTAGACGTCGAGGCTGGACAGCGCGCCGCCGATGACGACGGCGTCGGGGTTGAGGAAGTTGACCAGGCCGGAGAGGGCGACGCCGAGCAGCCGGCCGGCGTGGCGCACCATGGTCACCACGGTCGGGTCGGCGTCGCTGACCGCTGCCACGATCTCCCGGATCGTGGTCGCCGACGAGCCCTGCTCGGCCAACTGGCGGGCCAGGGCGGCGCCGCTGGCAACGGTCTCCAGGCAGCCGCGGCTGCCACAGGAACACTCCCGCTCGCCGCTGTCCGCCACGCGGACGTGGGTGACATCGCCGCTGAGGCCGCGCCCGCCCCGGTAGATCTGACCGCCGCTGACCAGGCAGGCGCCGATGCCGGTGCCGGCCTTGACGTAGATCATGTCGCTGAACTCGTCTCTCCGGGTGACGTACTCGCCGATCGCCGCCGCCTTGGCGTCGTTGTCGACGACCACCGGCACCGGGAAGCGCTCGGCGAGCCGGGCCCTCGCGTCGACGCCGCTCCAGCCGGGCATCCGGGCCGGGCCGATCAGCCGCCCACCCGGGAACTCGACCGGACCGGGAAGGGCCACGCCCACCCCGAGCAACTCCTGGCCGGGCGCGGTCGCCGCCTGGAGCCGGTCGACCGTCGCCCCGACGACCTCGAACACCTCTGCGGGCCCGGCGGCGATGTCGATGGCCACCTCCTCGGTGGTGCGCAGCCCTCCGTCGGGCGCGCACAACCCCACCCGGGCGTGCCGGCCGCCCAGCTCGGCGACGGCGAGGATCCCCTTGGTCTCCCGCAGGCGCAGGATCCGGGGGCGTCGTCCCCCGGTGGACCGGCCCACCCCCTCCTCGAGGATGACGCCCTCCTCCAGCAGCCGGCGTACCACGCTCGTGACGGTCGAGGGGGCGACCTGCAACGCCTCGATGAGATCGGCGCGCGAGGTGACCGTGCCGCTGGCCAGCAGGCTCAGGGTCTGGTCTCGCAGCGTGGCGGAGATCGATGGTTCCAAGGGTGCCTCTCCTTGTTCGGGCGGTCCTCCGGCGCCGCCTCAGTGTCGCAGTGCCCGGCAGGGTGCGTTCCGGAGCCCACGCGAAGAGTTTCGGTCGATGCTTCGCCGACTTAGATCGTAGCCTGGCCGAAGTCTCCGAATAAAGAGGGTAACTTTCGTTGACTCCAAACTTCGGCCCGGATACATTCTCCGCGTCGAACGTCGAGGAGCAGCACCAGGCGGCCGAACGCGTGGCACCGCCGGTAGCGCCCGGAGACGCGGGGCAGTGCACATCAATCGAGGAGATTCATGAGGAGCAGATTTCCCCGGCGAGCCCTCCGCGGCGCGGTCGCGGTAGCCAGCGCGGTCGCCCTCGGGGCGGGTCTGGTCGCCTGCGGTGGTGGCAGCGGTTCGTCGAAGGACGGCGGGAGTCAGGGCAAGGACACCGCGACCGTCGCCTTCCGTACCCCCAACTGGATCCTGCCGATCTCGGCACCCGGCTTCACCCAGGGCGAGAACGCCATCTTCGGCCAGGCGCTGTACCGGTCCCTCTACCAGTACAAGCTGGACGGCACGGCGCAGTACAACATCGACCCCCAGCGCTCGATGGCCGAGGCGCCGGTGGTGAGCGACGGCGGCCGGACGCTGACCATCACGCTGAAGGACAACACCTGGTCCGACGGCAAGCCCGTCACCACCAGGGACATCCAGTTCTGGTACGACCTCGTCCGGGCGAACAAGGACAAGTGGGCGTCCTACCGGGTCGGCGGCCTCCCGGACAACATCGCGCAGTGGTCGGTCAAGGACGACAAGACCTTCTCGATCACCACCACGAAGGTCTTCAACACCGCGTGGTTCGTCGACAACCAGCTCAACAAGATCACCCCGATGCCGCAGCACGCCTGGGACAAGGACTCGGCCACCGCGGCCGTGAGCGACCTGGCCAGCACGCCGGCGGGCGCGAAGAAGGTCTTCGACTTCCTCACCACGGCCGCCAAGGACCCGAAGACCTACGACTCGAACGAGCTGTGGAAGGTCAACAGCGGCCCCTGGAAGCTCGCGAAGTACGTGCCGAACGGCGAGGTCACCCTCGCCGCCCAGCCGAACTACTCCGGCGTGGACAAGCCGAAGCTCGCCAAGATCGTGCTTCGGCCGTTCACCGGCGACGACGCCGAGTTCAACGTCCTGCGCGCCGGTGACATCGACTACGGTTACGTGCCCGCGGCCAACCTCTCCCAGGAGGGCTACCTCAAGTCCAAGGGCTACACGGTCTCGCCGTGGTACGGCTGGTCCGTCACCTACCTGCAGCTGAACTTCAACAACCCGAAGACCGGGGTGCTGTTCAAGCAGCCGTACCTGCGGCAGTCGCTGCAGATGCTCATCGACCAGCCGACGATCAGCAAGGTGATCTGGTCCGGCACGGCCGCGCCGACGTGCGGCCCGGTGCCGGCCAAGCCGGGCACCAACGGCGCCGACGCCGCCGCCTGCGCGTACTCCTTCGACCCGGCCAAGGCGAAGGAACTGCTGGAGAGCCACGGCTGGAAGGTGACCCCGGACGGGCAGACCACCTGCCAGACGCCGGGCACCGGGCCGAACCAGTGCGGTGACGGCATCGCCGCCGGCACGCCGCTGAACCTCACCGTGACCAGCCAGACCGGTTTCGCCGCCACGACCAAGATGTTCGCCGAGATCAAGTCGCAGATGGCCAAGCTGGGCATCCAGCTGACCATCAAGGAGGTGCCCGACTCGGTCGCGGTCACCCCGGCCTGCAAGCCGACGGATGCCACCTGCTCGTGGGACATGTCCTTCTTCGGCTCGCAGGGCAGCTGGTACTACCCGGCGTTCGCCAGCGGCGAGCGGCTCTTCGCCACCGGCGCCCCGGTGAACCTGGGCAGCTACAGCAACCCGGAGGCCGACAAGCTCATCGAGGCCACCCAGTTCTCCGGCGACGAGAGCGCGCTCAAGGCGTACAACGACTTCCTCGCCAAGGACCTGCCGGTGCTCTGGATGCCGAACCCGGTGTTCCAGGTCTCGGCGTACCGGTCCGGTCTGCAGGGGGTCGAGCCGCAGGACCCGATGAACTTCATGTACTTCCAGGACTGGTCCTGGAAGTGACCGATCACTGATCGTCCCGGCCCCGGCGGCGCCCACCGCGCCGCCGGGGCCCCCGACCGGGGAGGAGGCAGGGCCCAGGTGGTCCGATACCTCATCACGCGCTTGGGCCAGGCCCTCGTCGTCGTCGTGCTCGTCACGGTGATCGCGTTCCTCATCCTGCACCTGCTGCCCGGGGGCGCGGCACGCGCCACCCTCGGCAAGGAGGCGACGCTGGAGCAGTTGGCGGCGTTCAACCACGACATGGGCTACGACCGGCCCTGGATCCAGCAGTACGGCATGTACGTGCAACGTCTGCTGCAGGGCGACCTGGGCTACTCGTACCAGCTCAACCAGTCGGTCGTCGAGGCGATCAGCCAGCGGCTGCCGAAGACGATGGTGCTGTCGCTGCTGTCGACGGTGCTCGCCATCGTGCTGGCGATCCCGCTCGGGGTGATCCAGGCGGTACGCCGCAACCGCTGGCCCGACTACGCCATCACCTCGCTGTCGCTGCTGGCGTACGCCACGCCCATCTTCTTCATGGGCCTCATGATGATCATTCTCTTCTCGCAGGTCTGGCCGATCCTGCCGCCCGAGGCGCCGCAGGGGTTCACGGTGGCGGAGGTGCTCGCCGATCCGGCCGGGCTGGTCCTGCCCACGATCACACTCGCCATCGTCACCATCGCGGTCTACTCGCGTTACGTCCGCTCCGCCATGGTCGACAACCTCAACGAGAACTACGTCCGCACCGCCCGCAGCAAGGGCCTCTCCGAGCGGCGGGTGGTGCTGCGGCACACCCTGCGCAACGGGTTGTTCCCGGTCATCGCGCTGCTCGGGATGTATCTGCCCGCGCTGTTCAGCGGGGCGTTGGTCGTCGAGTCGCTGTTCAACTTCCCCGGCATGGGGCAGCTGTTCTGGCAGGCGGCGCTCAAGCGTGACTTCCCGATCCTGCTCGGGGTCACCGTCATCATCTCGATCGCGACGGTGGTCGGCGCGCTCGTCGCCGACCTGCTCTACGCCGCCGTCGATCCCCGGGTCCGACTCCAGCGGAGCGCGTCATGACCACACTCTCCGAGGCGGTCCGCCCAGGTGCCGCCCCCGACCAGCCGGCCGACGCCGAGGCGCCGGTGCGCGGCCTCTGGCGGCAGGGCCTGGTCGTCTTCTGCGAGAACCGGCTCGCCCTGGTGGGCCTGGGCCTGTTCGTCCTGCTGGCCGGGATCTGCTTCCTCGGTCCGCTGTTCTACCACACCGACCAGGTGCACACGGACCTCACCGCGGTACACCTGGCCCCCGGCGAGCAGGGGCATCCGCTCGGCACCGACGGGGTCGGCTACGACCAGTTGGGGCGGCTCATGCTCGGCGGGCAGACCTCGATCATCGTCGGGCTCGCCGCCGGGATCCTCGCCACCGTCCTGGGCACGATCTGGGGCGCCGTCGCCGGGTTCGCCGGCGGTTGGGTGGACTCGGCGATGATGCGGGTCGTCGACGCGATGATGTCGATCCCGTCGCTGTTCCTCTTCATGCTGCTCGCCGCCATCGTCACGCCGAGCGTGTCCATGCTCATCGTCATCATCGGCGCCTTCGCCTGGCTGGGACCGGCCCGGCTGGTCCGGGGTGACGCACTGACCCTGCGCTCCCGCGAGTACGTCCAGGCCATGCGGGGGATGGGTGGCACCGGCGGCCGGGCGGTACGCCGGCACATCGTGCCGAACGCCATCGGGACCGTGATCGTCAACGCGACCTTCCAGGTCGCCGACGCGATCCTCTACGTCGCGTACCTGTCCTTCCTCGGCCTCGGCGTCCCTCCGCCGGCGGCGAACTGGGGCGGGATGCTCTCCGACGGCCTGGCGGACACCTACAGCGGCCACTGGTGGCTGCTGTACCCGCCCGGCATCGCCATCATCCTCATCGTCCTCGCCTTCAACTTCATCGGGGACGGGCTGAGGGACGCCTTCGAGGTCCGCCTCCGGCGACGCTGAGCAGGAGCAGAAAATGAGCGAATCGACCGTCCGACACGCGCCGGCAGCCGGCGAGCCGGCAGTGGGCCAGCCCCTGCTGGAACTGCGCGACCTCGACACCGACATCGCGCTGCGCCGCGGCACGGTGCACGCCCTGGACGGGGTCAGTCTCCAGGTCATGCCGGGGGAGACCCTCGGCGTCGTGGGGGAGTCGGGCAGCGGCAAGACGATGACCGCGCTCTCGATCATGGGCTTGCTGCCGCCCGGCGGCCGGGTGTCCGGGGGACAGATCCTCTTCGAGGGCCGAAACCTGCGATCGCTGCCGGCGGACGAGGTACGCCGGATCCGTGGCGTCCGGATGGGCATGGTCTTCCAGGACCCGCTCACCTCGCTCAACCCGACCATGCGGATCGGCGCACAGGTCGGCGAACCGCTCCGGGTGCACGAGCGGGTCGGCCGGGCGGAGGCCCGGGAGCGGACCATCGAGATCCTGCGCCGGGTCGGGATGCCGCGCCCGGAGCGGATCGTCGACAACTACCCGCACGAGCTGTCCGGCGGGATGCGGCAACGGGTCGCCATCGCGATGGCACTGATCTGCTCCCCCCGCCTGCTCATCGCCGACGAGCCGACCACCGCGCTCGACGTCACCACCCAACGGCAGATCCTCGAACTCATCGACGACCTGCGGGAAGAGTTCGGGATGGCCGTCATCCTGGTCACCCACGACCTCGGGGTGATCGCCGGCCGCGCCGACCGGGTCGCCGTCATGTACGCCGGGCGGGTGGTCGAGACCGCCGCGACCGGAGAGCTGTTCCGCTCGCCACGGCATCGCTACACCGAGGCGCTGATGGAGGCGCTCCCCGAGTCGGCGATCCGGGAGTCCGGTGAACACGCCCGCCTCTACAGCATCCCGGGCCTACCGCCGGACCTGTCCCGGCCCCTGACCGGCTGCCGCTTCGCGCCACGCTGCCGGCAGGTCACCGACGACTGCCGGACCACCGAGGTGACCCTGTCGGCCGGCGCGCACCAGCACGCCTGTCTGCACCCGGTTCCGGCGGGGACCGTCGCACCGGTCAGCCTGCCCGCCCCGGTGCGCGTCGAGCCGGTGCCGGATCCTGACGGCGCGGTGGCCGGACCCGGTGTGCCGGCGGCCGAGCCCGTCCTGTCGGTGCGGGACCTGGTCAAGAACTACGCCGCGCACGGCCGCGGGCTGCTGCGCCGGACCGCGGGGCAGGTCAGCGCCGTGGCGGGTGTGTCGTTCGACGTCGGCCCGGGCGAGACGTTCGGGCTGGTCGGCGAGTCCGGCTGCGGCAAGTCCACCGTGGGCCGGCTGGCCGTCGGGCTGGAGCAGCCGACCGCAGGGCAGATCATGCTGGACGGTACGGACATCGCCGGCCTGGCCGGACGGGAGCGCCGCCGGATGCACCGGCAGGTCCAACTGATGTTCCAGGACAGCTACGCCGCGATGAACCCGCGGATGCGCGTCGACGCCATCCTCGCCGAACCCCTCGAGATCCAGAAGGTGGGCGGCGCGGCGGAGCGCCGGGCGCGGATCGCGACGCTGCTCGACCAGGTGGGACTGTCGCGGCGGGTCCTGGAGCGCTACCCCCACGAGTTCTCCGGCGGTCAGCTGCAGCGCATCGGACTGGCCCGTTCGCTGGCCCTGCAACCGCGGCTGATCGTCGGCGACGAGCCGGTGAGCGCGCTGGACGTGTCCATCCAGGCGCAGGTTCTCAACCTCATGCGGGACCTGCAGCGTGAGCTCGGTCTGGCGTACGTCTTCATCAGCCACGACCTGTCCGTCGTCGACTACATGGCGGACCGGATCGGCGTCATGTACCTCGGCAAGCTCGTCGAGGTCGGGCCCGCGCGGGACGTGGTCCGAGCCGCCCGGCACCCGTACACGCAGGCGCTCATCGACGCCGTCCCCACCGTCACGCCGAACGCCGCGACCGCGCGCGACGGGGTGACCATCCGGGGCGAACTGCCCAGCGCGCTCGACCCGCCCACCGGGTGCCGGTTCCGGACCCGTTGCCCCCTGGCCCAGGACATCTGCCAGACCGAGCCGCCGCTGGCCGGCGACGCGCACCAGGTAGCCTGCCACTTCCCGCTGCGTCCGGAGTCGACCGCGGCGTCCGCCCGGGCCGGGGCGGCCGCATGACCACGGTCGAGATCTGCGTGAGTGACGTGCCGACCGCGCTGGTGGCCGAGGCCGCCGGAGCCGACCGGCTGGAGCTCTGCGCCGACCTCGGCCAGGGCGGCACCACCCCGAGCCTGGGCACGGTCGGGGTCGCGCTGCGGACGTTGCGCAGGGTCGGCGTACGGGTCATGGTCCGTCCCCGCGGCGGTGACTTCCGGGTGAGCGAGATCGAGGAGCAGGTCATGCTCGCCGACATCGAGGCCATCCGCGGCCTGCCCAATCCGCACGGTCTCGAGGTCGGGGTCGTGGTCGGTGCCGTCACCGCCGCCGGCGGCCTCGATCTGGGCGTGCTGCGGCGCCTGATCGAGGCGGCGGGACCGCTGCCGGTGACGGTGCACAAGGCCTTCGACGAGGTCGGCGACCAGCTGCGGGCGATCGAGGAACTCATCGACCTCGGGGCCGACGCGGTGCTCACCTCAGGCGGGGCGCCGACCGCGCTGGCCGGCGCCCCGCGCATCGCCGCACTGCGGCAGCGGGCCGGTGACCGGTTGCGGGTCATCGCCGGCGGCGGCATCCGGTCGCACAACGTCCGGCAGGTGCTCGCGGAGACCGGAGCGCGGGAGGTGCACCTGCGAGCACCGGTGCGGCGCGACGGACGCGAGGCCACGGACGGCACCGAGGTACGTCGGGTGGTCGAGGCCACGCGTGCCCGTGCCGAACAGCTGCGCGACGTGGTGGGTGGCGCGGGGCTTCATCCGGTGGACCAGAGCGCCGAGGCGTGACCGGGCCGGTCGGGTGGCCGCTACCCTAACCACGGTATTCCAGCAGGGGATGCCGTCCAACCGAGCGGGGGGCAGCGACGGTGCCGAAGGCCTACTGGATCACCACCTACCGGGCCATCAGCGACGACAAGAAGGTCGCCGCTTACGCGGAGCTGGCAGGCCCGGCGCTGCGCGCCGCCGGCGGCACGTTCCTGGCGCGCGGCCTGCCGGCTCACGCGTTCGAGTCCGGCGTGCTGGAGCGCACGACACTCATCGAGTTCGACAGCGTGGACGCCGCGGTCGCCGCCCACGAGACCCCCGCCTACCAGGAGGCACTGCGGGCGCTCGGCGACGGCGCCGACCGCGACCTGCGCATCATCGAAGCAACGCCCTGACGCCGGGCAACAGGCAAGCGCGGGCGAGGCCAGCACGGGGACGGCGACGGACGTGAACCGGCCGCACCTTAGGCTTGTCGGCATGCTTGTCCGGCACCGCACAGCCGCTCAGTCCGACGCTCCCGATGGGAGCGCGGGCGGTTCGAGGCGGTGAGGCCCCCCATCGTGCCCGGACAACGAGGCGCACCGCTTGTCCGGCGGTCCGGTCTGGCGGACCGCTGCCGGCTGATCGCCGACTCGCGCCCCTTCGACGTCGTGATCGTCATGGTCATCATGTTCAACGGGGTCGTGCTCGGCTTCGAGACCTACCGCGACCTCGGTGCGGCGCACCCGGTCCTGCGGTGGCTCGAGTGGTTCTTCCGGCTCGTCTTCGTCGTTGAGATCGGGATCCGCGTGCTGGCCTACGGTCGTCGGCCGCAGGACTTCTTCCGGCACGGCTGGAACGTCTTCGACTTCCTGGTGACGGCCACCATCTTCATTCCCGGTCTGCACGGCGATTCGGGGGTGCTGCGGTTCCTGCGGGTCGCCCGGGTGCTGCGGCTGGTGCGGTTCTCACCCGGTCTGCGCACCATCGTGGCGGCGCTGTGGCGGAGCCTTCCCGGTGTCGCGGGCTTCCTCGCCCTGGCCGCGGTCACCCTCTACATGTACGGCATGGCCGGCTGGTTGATCTTCGGGGAGCGGTACCCGGAGCAGTACGGCGACATCGGCCGCTCGCTGCTGACCCTGTTCGTGCTGCTGTCGCTGGAGACGCTGCCGGACCTGCTCCAGCAGGGCATGGCGGTGTCGCCGTGGACCCTGGTCTACTACGTCAGCTTCGTTCTGATCACGGTGAACCTGCTGCTCAACATCCTGATCGCGGTCATCGTCAACTCCATGGAGGAGGCCCGCCGGCTGGAGATGACCGAGCGGCTGTCACCGGACTACGACGAGGACGGTGACGGGATCCCCGACGAACTCGACCGCATCGCGCTCACCCAACGGTTGGACGACCTGCGCGCCGTCATCGTCGAGCTCGAGCGGGAGCTGCGGATCGACCGCGAGGACGGGCAGGGCCGACCGCGACAGATTCGTGAGCCTGCGGGCTGACGCCGGGCGCGACGGGGGATTCGGCCTGGCCGGTGGCGGGGGTCGTTGACATGCGGGACGGCATCGAGTTCCACGATGTTCTTCCACGGGTCGTCCTTGTCGGACTGGGGCATGCGACCGACGACGGGGGATCGCGGCGACGGCTCAGGCCCCGCCCGAGTCGTCGCCGTGCTTCGGGTACGGCGGGGCGATCAGCTGCTCCACGTCCGGCTGGTGGCCGAGTCCAGAGGATCAGGCGAGTTCGGCGAGCCGCACGGCGACCTGTTGCTCGGCCAGCTCCTGCGCGAATTCCACCGGGTGGCGGTCGGGCATCGTCTGCACCTCGGTCGCGCCGAGCGCCGCGTACTCGGCCACCTCGGCAACGAACGCGTCGACGTCGGGCAGGGCCGGTCGCATGACCAGCACGGTCTTGTCGATGCTGCCGTAGTCCCGGCCTTCGGCGGCGCAGTGCTCCCGCAGTACGTCGAGCTTGTGCGCGACCTCCGCGGGACTGTTGCCGAACAGGTTGCAGGCATCGGCGTAGCGGGCCACGAGCCGCAGGGTCTTCTTCTCGCCGCCGCCGCCGATCATGATCGGGGGGTGCGGTCGGCTGATCGGCGCCGGCACGTTCAGCGTCTCCGCCAGCTGGTAGTGCCTGCCGTCGAACCGGCCGTTGTTGTCGCTCCACATCTGCAGGCAGATCTGCAACGCTTCCTCGAGCCGTTCGAAACGCTCCGTGACCGGGACGTCCGGTACGCCGAGGCCGCGCTGCTCACGGTCGTACCACGACGCGCCGATGCCGAGCCGCGCCCGCCCGCCGGAGAGCACGTCGAGCGTGGTGACGATCTTGGCAAGCAGGCCCGGGTAGCGGTACATCACCCCGGTGACCAGGACACCGAGCGTCATCCGTTCGGTCTTGGCCGCCACGTAACCGAGGGTCGTGTAGGCCTCGAGCATCGGCTCCTCGGCGGAGGTGGTGAACTCCATCTGGAAGTAGTGGTCCATGACGGTGAACGCGGACACGCCCGCCTGCTCCGCGATCCGGGCGGTCTCCGCCAGGGTCCCCGCCATCTCGGACGGGTCGGCGGGCGTGGAGAAGTTCCAGTAGTGCAGACCGAGCCTCATCGCCCATCCCTTCACGTCCCTGGGCCAACTGGCATTATGCCGGGCGGTCGGCCTGTGCACCGTCAAACGGCCTGGTGACGAACGCCAGTCTGCCGTCCAGGGCCGGATCTTGCCAGGGTCGAGGATCGACCACCAGTGGAAAGAAATTCCAGCTCCGGGTCCCGCACGGAAGGATTTCTTTCGGTCGATGCCGTTGGTACTGTGCTGCCGTGCCGCCCCCGCCTACCGTCAGCGCCCCACCGGATGACCGCGCGCCGACCACAGAGTCCACACCCTCCACAGTCCGACGAATGGCACCTGCGCGCCTCGCCGAAACCGGTCTCGGGTGGCTGCTGCTGTTGCCGTCGGTCGTCGTCTTCGCGCTGTTCGTGTTCTGGCCGCTGGGGCGCACCCTGTACCTGTCCGTGCACGGCAACGACCTCTTCGGCGCCCCGTCGATGTACGTCGGTGCGGAGCACTACCGGGAGATGCTGTCCGCCGAGTTCGGCAAGGTGCTCGCCACGACGGGCCTGTTCACGTTGTTCTCCGTGGTGCCGGCCGTCCTGGGCGCGCTGGTCGTGGTGCTGCTGCTGGAGGCGCGCATCCGCGGCGTACGGGTGCTGCGCACCGCGTTCGCGCTGCCGTTCGCCTTCTCGGTGGCGACCGCGTCGGTCGTCTTCGCCGTCATCTACAACCCGGCGATCGGTGTGGCGAACGGCCTGCTCGGATCCCTCGGGATCGACCGGGTCAACTGGCTCACCGACCCGTCCATCGCGCTGCCCGCCGTGGCCGCCGCGACGGTGTGGATGAACTTCGGTTACAACGTCCTCGTGCTCTCCGCCGGCGTCGCGGCGATCTCACCCGAGGTGGTCGAGGCGGCGCGGCTGGACGGCGCGACCGGCTGGCGGCTGGCGTCCCGGATCACCGTGCCGCTGCTGTCTCCACAGCTGTTCTTCCTCGTCGTGGTGTCCACGATCCACGCGTTGCAGAGCTTCGGGCAGATCCACATCCTGACCAAGGGTGGCCCCGACCAGGCCACGACGACGCTGGTCTACTCGATCTACGAAAAGGCGTTCGCCTTCGGGTCCTCCGACTTCGGATCAGCCAGCGCTCAGGCCGTCGTGCTGCTGGTCGTCATGCTCGGCTGCACGGCCGTCCAGTTCGGCGTCCTCGAGCGGCGGGTCCACTATCGATGAAGAAGCTCAGTTTCGGGCAGGTCGCCGTCTACGTCGTGCTCGGCCTGGCCGCGATCCCGGTCCTGTTCCCCATCTACTACGGCTTCGTCGGCGCCGTGATGGGTCCCGGTGACCTGGCGACCTACCCGCCCGCGCTGGTGCCGCACGACCTGCATTGGAAGAACATCACCGACGTCTTCGACTCAGTGCCGCTCGGCCGCTTCTACGTCAACTCGGCCATCCAGGCCGGGGTCATCACGGTGGCCCAGATCGTCACGAGCATCCTGGCCGCGTACGCCTTCGCGTTCCTTCGCCTGCCGGCGAAGGCGGCGACCTTCGCTCTCTTCCTCGCCACCCTCATGGTGCCGTGGGAGGCGATCATCATCCCCAACTACCTGGCCATCTCCGGCTGGGGCCTGGCGCGGGGCAGCCTCACCTACCTCGGGCTCGTGCTGCCCTTCCTCGCCTCGGCGTTCGGCACGTTCCTGCTGCGCCAGGCATTCCTGCAGTTCCCCACCGAGTTGCGGGACGCCGCGGTGATCGACGGGTGCGGCCACTGGCGCCTGCTGTGGCGGGTCATCGTGCCCCTGTCCAAGCCCTCGATCGCGGCGGTCGGGGTCTACGTCTTCCTCTCGGCGTGGAACCAGTACTTCTGGCCGCTGATCCTGATCCGCGACTCCGACTTCCAGACCCTGCAGATCGGCATCTCGCAGCTCAACGACGCCGAGGTGGCGCAGCCGGGCCTGGTCCTCGCCGGCGTCGCGCTGTCCCTGCTCCCCACCCTGGCCGTCGTGCTCTTCGGCCAGCGCTACATCGTCCGCGGCCTGACCGCCGGCGCGCTGCGTTAATTCTCAAAGAGGAGAAACCCGTGAGACAACCCAGGCTCCGCCGGAGCATGACGGCATTCGTCGCCCTGGTCGCCGCCGCCGCGCTGACGGCGTGCGGTGGTTCCGGGTCCGGCACCGATTCCGGCAAGGACGCCCTCGAAGCGCCCGGCGCGGAGGTGCTCGAGAAGGCCACCGACAAGACCACCATCGAGTTCTGGCACGGGATGAAGGGCGCCAACGCCGCGGCGATCGACAAGCTGGTCGCCGACTTCAACGCCCAGAGCGGTGGCAAGGTCGAGGTCAAGGCCATCTTCCAGGGCAACTACGACGAGACGATCGCGAAGTACAAGGCCTCGGTGCAGCAGAAGAGCACCCCCGCGCTGGTGCAGATCTACGACATCGGCTCCCGCTTCATGGTCGATTCCAAGCAGACCGTGCCGATGTACAAGTTCATCGACAAGGACAAGTTCAACGCGGGCGACATCGAACCGAACATCGCCAACTACTACTCGATCGACGGCAAGCTCCAGTCGATGCCGTTCAACACGTCCACCCCGCTGCTCTACCTGAACAAGGAAGCCTTCGTGAAGGCTGGCCTCGACCCGACGAAGCCGCCGCAGAACCTCGACGAGATCGGGGAGGTGGCGAAGAAGCTGACCGTCAAGGACGCCGCCGGCAAGACCGTCCAGTACGGCTTCGGCGCCGCCATCTACGGCTGGCTGCTGGAGCAGCTCATCGCGACCGACGGCAAGGAGTACTGCGACAACGGGAACGGCCGCAAGGGTCTCGCCACGAAGGTGCAGTTCGACCAGGAGACCGGCGTGCGCGTCGCGCAGTGGTGGGCGGACCTGGTCAAGGGCGGCTACGCCACGAACACCGGCCGCAAGACCGACGACGCCCAGGCCGCCTTCAAGGCCGGCACGGTGGCGATGCACCTGGAGTCCACGGGCGCCATGCGTGGCTACATCGACGCGGCCAAGGGCAAGTTCACCGTCCTCACCGCGCCGTACCCGAAGGCGAACAGCTCGGCGACGGGCGGGCCGATCATCGGCGGCGCCTCGCTGTGGATCAACGGCGTCGGGCACAGCGACAAGGAGAAGCGGGCCGCCTGGGAGTTCGTGAAGTTCGCCGCGAGCCCGAGCCAACAGGCCAAGTGGCACACCGGCACCGGGTACGTGCCGGTCAACGCCAAGGCGCTCGACGAGCAGATCGACAAGGACTGGGTGGCGCAGTACCCGCAGTTCAAGACCGCCGTGGACCAGCTGCACGCCCTGCCGCCGTCGGTGGCGTCGGCCGGCTGCCTGCTCGGCGTGATGCCGCAGGCCCGCAAGGCGTCCGAGGACGGCCTGGAGGCGGCGATCGTCGGTAGCAAGCCGGCCGACCAGGCCATGAAGGACGCCGCGGCGAGCGTGAAGCCCGCGATCGACAGTTACAACAAGTCGGTCAGCTGACCAGCGGGTCTGAGAGGGGCCGGCTCCGGCGGAGCCGGCCCCTCTTCGTGTCTCCGCCGACTCAGATGACGTAGGCGTAGAGGTCGACGATGGCGCCGTCCGCGCGGTGCAACCCGGCGGAGTCGCCGTTGGTGCCGTTCCAGAACGCGGTGGCACGCCCGTCGTGGTAGGCGGTCGCGTCGTCGGTGCCCGGGCCGGTGTGCACCCGCAGTAGCCCGCCCGGTGGGATGACGTGGCCGTCGCCCACCACGATCCGGTTGGACGCCTGGTTGCGCAGGTACCAGCCGCAGACGTCCACCGGCTGGTCGGAGACGTTGCGCAGCACGACGTGCTCGCCGGGGGAGTGGTACCTGATGTCCTCGATGACCACGCCTGCCGCACCGCGTACCGGGCCGCGGCCGTGCAGCATGTCCGTCAGGGCGTACGGGTAGTTGGTGATCATGCCGTCGACGCCGAGGTCCAGGGCCCACCGCCAGAGCTCCGGCGAGTCGACCGTCCACGGCACCAGGGCCATGCCCGCCTCGATGACGCGGGCCGCGTCCTCGGGCCGCAGCCGGCGGATGTCCGGGTTGACCGAGAAGATCCACCCGCCGAGGTCCGTCAGCTTCCCGCCCGCCGGCACGCCGTAGGTGATCAGCGAGACCGGGACATCGGGCAGCCGCGTGTGGAAGTCCCGGAGGGCCTGCTCATTGAAGGAACCGACGATCAGCGGCCGCGGGCGGGCGCCCGGCTCGATCCAGTCGCGACGCCGGCGCAGCCGGGCGACGACCGCCTGCGCCAGCCCGGGATTCACCGCGGGCGACTTCAGCTCGAGGTTCAGGCCGACCCGACCCCCGAGCAGGTCGAGCAGTTCGTCGAAGGTGAGGATGTGCTGGCCGCTGAATTCGGCCTCGTACCACCCCCCTGCATCAAGTTTCTTCAGCTCGGCGAGGGTGAAGTCGCGCACGTTCCAGGGTGCGCGGTCCGCGAATGCCAGCCGGGCGTCGGTGGTGCGGGCGAGCGTCACATCGTGGATGATCACCAGCTCCCCGTCGGCGCTGAGCTGGACGTCGGTCTCGATGTAGTCGGCGCCCTCGGCGATCGCGAGCTCGAAGGCGGCCGCGGTGTTCTCCGGCGCCATCCCGGACGATCCGCGGTGCGCATACGTCGCGGCGCGCCTGCCGCCACGGCTGACCCGCGGTGCCGCGCCGCCCCGGGGAACCGGAGCCGCCGCCGGCCTGGCACGGGGCCTCGATGACGGACTCGTGCTCATCCAGGAACTCCAGGGGAACGGACCGACGCCGCAACCTACCGCCCGACCCTAACCGGTCTGAGTGCCGGGTGCGGCCGCCGGTGGCTGCAGCTCGTCGAGCGGCACGTCCGGGTCGGCCAGCCGGTCGACGTCGACCGGCCCGGCCGCCGCGACGAGCCGCCGGATCGACGGGACCACGTCCCACACGTTGACGTTCATGCCGGCGAGCACCCGCCCGCCGGCGGTCCAGAAGGCGATGAACTCGCGCTTGGCGAGGTCGCCCCGGACGACGACCCGGTCGAACGCCCCGGGCGGCGCGTGTCCGACGTACTCCATGCCCAGGTCGTACTGGTCGGTGTAGAAGTAGGGCAGGTCGTCGAAGCTGACCGCCTGACCCAGCATGGCGCGTGCCGCCGCCGGGCCACCGTGCAGGGCGTTGGCCCAGTGCTCGACGCGCAGGTGCCGGCGCAGCACGGGATGGTAGGCGTTGGCGACGTCACCGGCGGCGTGGATTTCCGGGTCGGCGGTGCGCAGGGACGCGTCGACGACGATCCCGTTCTCGACGGTGAGGCCCGCCGCCGTCGCCAGCTCGGTGCTCGGCCGTACGCCCACGGCCACCACCACGGCGTCGGCGGGCAGCTCGGTGCCGTCGGCCAGCCGGACCGAGGAGACGCGACCGGTGCCGCGGATCTCGTCGACCTCGGCGCCGAAGTGGAAGGTGACGCCGTGGTCCCGGTGCAGGTTGGCGAACACCCGGGCGATCTCGTCGCCGAGGACCCGGCGCAACGGCAGCGCGGCCGTCTCGACGACGTCGACGGTGGCGCCGCGCTTCCGGGCGGCCGCGGCGACCTCCAGGCCGATCCACCCCGCTCCGACGATCACGAGGTGCGCGCCGTCGACCAGTGCCGCGGCGATCCGGCGGCTGTCGGCGAGGGTACGCAGCCGCAGCACCCCGTCCAGGTCGACGCCGGGTGCCGCGAGGTCGCGGGGCGTGGCGCCGGTGGCCAGCAGCAGCTTGTCGTACCGGATGTGCTGGCCGTCGGCGAGCCGGACCTCGCCGGCGGAACGGTCGACGGCGACGGCGCGGGCGGTGGTCCGCAGGTCGACGTCGTGCGCGGCGTACCACCCGGCCTCGTGCACGTACACGCTGTCGGGTTCGGCGCCGCCGGTCAGCAGACCCTTGGACAGCGGCGGCCGCTCGTACGGTCGCTCCGGCTCGTCGCCGATCACGACGATGCCGCCGTCGAAGCCCTCCTCCCGCAGCGTCTGCGCGGCCCGCGCGCCGGCGAGCCCACCTCCTACGATCACGAACGTGCCGGTCTTCGGCATCGGTCCAGCTCCTTTCGGGGTGCGTCGATCAGCGGGGGCCGACCCCGGCCAGGGTGAAGAACTCGGCGCGCGAGCGGTGGTCGTCGCGCAGGGTGCCGAGCAGGGTGGAGGTGATGGTGCTGCTGCCGACGGCCTGGACGCCGCGCAGTGTCATGCACAGGTGTTCGGCTTCGATGACCACGCCGACGCCGCGCGGGCGCAGCTGGCCGGTCAGCCAGTCGGCGATCTGTTTGGTCAGGCGCTCCTGGACCTGCGGGCCGTGGGCGAACAGCTCGACCACCCGGGCCAGCTTGGACAGACCCAGGATGCGCTCCCCGGGCAGGTAGCCGACGTGCGCGACGCCGACGAACGGCAGCAGGTGGTGTTCGCAGACCGACCGGATCGGGATGGCCCGGGCCAGCACCAGCTCGTCGTAGCCCTCGTCGTTGTCGAAGGTGGTCAGCTGGAACTCGCGCGGGGTGAGCAGTTCGGCGTAGGCGCGGGCCATCCGGCCCGGCGTGTCGGCGAGCCCGTCGGCGGAGAGGTCCACGCCGAGCGCGGCCAGGAATTCCGCCGCCGCCCGTTCGGCGGCGGCCGGGTCGCGGCGGGGACGCTGGTGGTGCACTCGTAGCGCGCTGACACTCACTCGGACCCCCAGGTATTTTAACCAACGCTCATTGGTGATAGCGATCATGCTGCCCCACCGTGTCCGGAATTTCAATAGCCCTCGTTGGTGATAACCTTTCGCCATGAGCACCGGGGAGCGCTGGAGCGCGATGGCCGCGCTCGTCGACCGGTCCCGGCGGGCGCTCTACGACTACGTGTGCCGGGCCGATCATCCGGTCACCCGCGAGGAGGCGGCCGAGGCGCACGGCATGTCCCGCAACCTCACGGCGTTCCACCTCGACAAGCTCGTCGAGTCGGGGCTGTTGCGGGCCCGCTACGAGACGCCGGCCGATCAGCCCCGCGGCCGCGGCCGGACGCCGAAGGTCTACGAGGCGACCAGCGACGGCGTCGCGATCACCGTCCCCGAGCGGCGCTACGAACTCATCGCCGAGATCCTCGCCGACGCCGTCGCCGACGACCCGCACGACGCCCCCGAGGCGGCGCGGCGGCATGCCCGGCAACGCGGCCAGGAGATCGGAGCACGGGTACGCGAATCCGGCGAGGACCTCGTCGTCGCACTCGCCGGCCTCGGCTTCGAGCCCGAGGCGCTCGGCGATCATGTGTTGCTGGGCAACTGCCCGTTCCACGTCCTGGCCACCCGGCAGACCGCCCTGGTGTGCGGGCTCAACCACGCGTTCCTCGCCGGCATGGTCGACGGCGCGGGACGTACCGACCTGCTGCCCCGGCTCGCGCCGCGTCCCGGGGCCTGCTGCGTCCGGTTGGACGGTGCGCCGGACCGGTAGCCGGTCACGGCGCGACGAGGACCTGCGCGTCGATGAGGACCGGCCGCCCTGCTGCCGCGCTTCTTCGTGATCGCCCGCAGGCGTTGGTCGCGTTCCTCCACGGTGGCCTCCGCCGACCGCCGGGCCCCCACCGGGAAGTGGCGAGAGCCCCCACGGAAGTGGATCTCTGCCGTATGGTGCGCTGATGCGTCGCCGCGTACCCCTCACCCTGCTTGTCGCACCGCTGCTCGTCACGGCATGCACCAGCGATCCGGCCGCCCCGGCCGCCGGCTCGTCCGCCCCCACGGCCACCCCGAGCCCGACCGCCCCCGCCGTCGACTACACCGCCTGGCAGGCCGGGCGCTCGACCCCGGTGGCCGACAAGATCTACCCGGCCCGGGGCACCGACGCGCTGGACGTCCTGCACTACGACCTGGCGTTGGACTGGGCGCCGTCGACCAGGACCCTCACGGGCGCCGCCACCCTGCGGATCCGGCCCACCAAGGACGCCACCGCCCTGGTCCTCGACTTCATGCCCTACCAGGTCGACGAGGTGACGCTGGACGGCACGACGGTCACCGGCACCGTCGCCAAGGAGAAGCTGACCGTGACCGCACCGGTCGTCGCCGACCAGCCGGTGACGCTGGTGGTCAAGTACCACGGCAAGCCGAAGACCACGCCGATGCCGTCGCACCGCAAGGACGTGGAGGACCTGGGCCTCACCGTCACCAAGGAGGGCGGCCTCTGGACGATGCAGGAGCCGTTCGGGGCCTTCACCTGGTACCCGGCGAACGACCAGCCGTCCGACGAAGCCCTCTACGACATCCGGGTGACCGTCCCGACGGGCTGGTCCGCGATCGCCAGCGGCACCCCGGCCGGGCAGTCCGGGACCACGTTCACCTACCGCAGCGCCGACCCGGTCGCGACGTACCTGACCACCCTGGCGGTCGGCAAGTACCAGAAGCTGACCGCCAAGGGACCCCGGGGCATTCCGCTGACCTACTGGTACCGCAAGGGCGCCGACGACAAGCTCCTGCCGTACCTGAAGAAGTCCCCCCAGTACCTGGCCTGGCTGGAGAAGAAGTTCGGTCCCTACCCGTTCCCGTCCGGTGGGGTCGTGGTGGTGGATTCGGCCTCCGGTATGGAGACCCAGCAGATGATCACGATGGGCCGGAAGATCGAGAACACCAAGGCCCGCCGGGACCGCTGGGGAAGCGACCTGCTGCACGAGTACGCCCACCAGTGGTTCGGCGACTCCGTCACGCCGACCACCTGGACCGACCTGTGGCTCAACGAAGGCTGGGCCCAGTACGCCCAGGACCTGTACACCAAGGAAACGCTGCACCTCAGCGACGCCAGCCTGGACCGGTACCTGCGCGACGCCGACGCCGCCATGCGCAAGAAGCTCGGCCCGCCCGGCAAGCCCAACCCGAAGAACTTCGCCGAGGGCAACGTCTACCTGTGCCCGGAGGCCATGCTCCACGAGATCCACCGGCAGTTGGGTGACAAGGCGTTCTTCGCGCTGGCCCGCGCCTGGGTGCAGGAGCAGCGCAACACCCAGCAGGACCGGGCGTCGTTCATCGCCGTCGTCAACAAGCAGACCGGGCGCGACTTCACCAAGCTCATCAACACCTGGCTGGACTCGAAGACCACGCCGAAGCCGATCACCGTCACCTGAGCCGGGCCGCGACGTCGCGGCCACCAATCCGAGGTCGACCAGCTCACACTGCACCCGGTTGCCGACGTGCGGTGTGATGTCGGTGGCGGCCGGTAACGTGGGGTGTCCGCAGGCGCGAGCAGCACGGGAGGGTACGTGGTCGACGAATCCCGCTCGCGGCCTGCGTTCCGCCAGATACCGGCGGACATGTTCGCCTTCACCACCACCGACCGGGCCGACCTGCACACCGCCGTCATGCAGGTCTTCGGCGACGCCCACGAACGGCTGGTCGCCGCACTGACCTTCGACGAGATCCTCGCCGCCCTGCCCGGCATCGGCTGGTACGAGCCGGTCGCCGACAGTTCGCTGGACTACACGCTCGGGGCTCTGCACAAATACGGGCTGATCGAACGGACGCAGAACCACACCGCCCACTACGCCTCGGCCGCGGAGTACGAGCGGCGGAATCTGCACTACTCGCTGAGCCGCAAGGGGGAGGCCGCCTACGAGGGGGTGCTGCACGCCGTGCAGCACCTGTCCTCGACCGGTGCCCTGCAGACGGCGGTCCTGGACGCCATCCTCGACCGGCTCGGTGAGCTGCACGACCTGCTCGCAGCCGACGGCAGCCCCGATCGCCGCCTGTATGCCGCGCTGATGGAGCTTGAGGGCCACCTCGCCGGCCTGCGGGCCAGCACGAAGCAGTTCAACGGCCAGTTGCAGCGGCTGCTGCGCGCCGAAGGCGCCGATCCGGCCACCTTCGCCGAGGTCAAACAGGCCACCATCGCCTATCTGTCGGAGTTCGTCACCAACCTCGACTCGCGGCGGCACGCGATCTCCGACGCCGTGGCCCGCATCCACGGGCGCGGGGTCACGATCCTGCACCACCGGGCGCTGCGCGGCGCCGACCTTCCCGCGCTACCCGGCGGCGACGACCCCGCACCGCGCTGGCTGGAGCAGCGCGCCGCCCGGTGGGACGGCCTGTGCGCCTGGTTCCAGCCCGCCGACGGCACCAGCCCCCGCATCGATCAGCTCGCCGACGTGGCGCGCCGCGCCATCGTCGCGCTGATGCGGGCCCTGGAGCGGCTGACCGACAGCCGGCGGCGCGGCACCAGCACCGCCGCCGACTTCCGCGCCCTGGCCCGCTGGTTCGCCGCCAGCGACTCCGACGAGACCGCCCACGAGCTGTGGTCAGCCGCGTTCGGGTTGTGGCCGGCCCGGCACACCCACCTCAGCCCGGATGACCCGACCGCGGTGCCGGCCACCACCTCGTGGTGGGACGCCCCGGCGGTACCGGTGTCGCCGCTGCTGCGCACCACCGGCCAGGTGGACAAGGTCGCCCGTACCGCCCGGGTCCGCGACACCGCGCAGGTGCGTCGGCTGCGCCGCGAGCGGGTGGTGGCGGAGCGGGCCGAGCTGGAACGGGCGTGGGCACAGCTGGCGACGCCCGGGCCGGTGCGGTTGTCGGCGTTCGCGCAGCTCGATTCCGGGAGCTTCGCCCGGTTGCTTGAGCTGCTGTCGCGGGCGCTGTCCGCCCCGCAGCGCGACGGTGTCCGGCGGGCGGCGACGGCCGACGGCCGCCTGGTCGTGACCCTCGACGACGCCGGCGCCGACCGGCGCGCCCTGTTGCGCACCCCGCACGGTGTGCTGTCCGCCCCGGACCTGCTGGTCTCGATCAGTGAGGCCCGCTCGGCGGCAACCATGGCCGCGGGCCGAGCGGGTGTGGAGGCGAGCGCATGACCGAAGGCCGCGCACGTGAGTGACCTGCGCAGCGAACTCGACCGGGAGCGGGCGACGGAGCGGGCCCAGGCCATCCGCGCGTTGCTGGCCCGCCCCCTGCTCACGCGTGACACCGGCGCCGACTTCGCCCTCGTGGTGCGGCACCGCGCCGGGCTGGTCACCTGGTTCGACACGCACACCGGCTGGCCGCTGATCGTCGAGCCCCGCGCCGGCTACGCACGGCTGATGAAAACCTCGCCCCGCCCACCGGTGGATCGGCCCGCGCGCCGCCCCCGCGGCGCTCGCACCCCGTTCGACCGGCGCCGCTACACACTGCTGTGCCTGGTCGCGGCGGAGCTGCTCGGCGGGCCGGTGACCACGATCGGGATAATCGCGGAGCGGCTCGCCCAGGCGTCCGCCGCGGAGCCGGACATCGTGGGTTTCGACAGCTCCCGGCACGACGACCGCCGCGCCTACGTCGACGCGCTGCTCGCGCTGGAGGAGTTGGGTGTGCTCACCGCCGTGGACGGCAGCACCGACGCCTACCTGCAGCAGGCCGACGCGAAGGTGCTCTACCGGGTCGACAGCGGACGCCTGGTCCGGCTGCTCGCCGCCCGGCAGGCGCCGTCGCGGCTGACCGACGGCGACATCGGCGCCCTGGTGGTCGAGCCGCGCTACGGCGGCGCCGACGACCCCGCGGCCGACGTGTCGGACGAGCAGCGCAACCGCTGGCTGCGGCACTCCATCGTCCGCCGGCTCCTCGACGACCCGGTGGTCTACGTCGCCGACCTGTCCGTGGCGCAACGCGCCTACGCGAATAGCATCACCGGCCGGCGGATGCTGCGCGCCGCGGTGGCCGACGCAGGCATGATCCTCGAAGAGCGTGCCGAAGGCATGCTGGCCGTCGACCCGGACGCCCTCGCGACGGACGAGAGGTTTCCGGTGGGCGGCAGCGTGGCCGGGCAGGCGGCGCTGCTGCTCCTCGACACTGTTCTGGCGGCCCGCCCCGACGCCGTGGGCGAGGATCAGCTGGTCCGGCAGCTGGCCGACCGGTTCACGGCCGTACCCGGGTGGGCGCGGACCTACCGCTCCGACGGCGGACCCGACCGGTTGACCGGCGAAGCCCTCGCGTTGCTCGCCCGGTTCGGGCTCGTCGACCGGGCCGGCGGGGCCGTCCGTGCGCTGGCCGCCGCCGCCCGCTACGCGGTCAGCCGACCCACCGTCGTCACGCCCGCACAGAGGAGCCGCCGGTGACCGTTCTGACCCTGCCCGCCGGGGGCGCCCCCACTGCCGGGCTGCGCGCCGACCGGTGGCAGCCCACCCGCGCCGGCGTGCTGAACATCTGGCGCTACTACGACGAGGTGTTCACCTTCCACCGCGGCCGGTTGCTGCTGCGCGGGCCCAACGGCACCGGCAAGTCCAAGGCGCTGGAGCTGCTTCTGCCGTACCTGCTGGACGCGAGCCTGCGCCCCGCCCGACTCTCCACGTTCGGCGGGTCCGAGCGCACCATGCACTGGAACCTCATGGGTGATGGCTACCCGCACACCACCCGGGTGGGCTACGTGTGGCTGGAATTCGGACACGGCGGCGACGAAACGCGCTGGTTCACCTGCGGAGCCCGGCTGGCCACGTCGACCAACACCCGTACCGTCGACGCCACCTACTTCACCACCCGGCTGCGGGTGGGCGAGCCCGACGGCCTGTCCCTGGTCAAGGAGGGCAACGTCCCGCTGACCCGTCAGGACCTGACCCAGGCGCTCGGCGACGAGGGCGGCGTGCACACCGGCGCCGAGTCCTACCGGCGGGCCGTGCGGGAGACCCTGTTCCGCGGGCTCAGCGAGACGCAGTATGAGGCGCTCATTGCGACGCTGCTGCAACTGCGCACCCCGAAGCTGTCCGAACACCTTAACCCCGACGCGCTGTCGGAGGTGCTGTCGAAGGCCCTGCCGCCGCTGGACGCCGCCGACCTGGCCGAGATCGCCGAAGGCTTCGAGCAGCTGGATCGGCGCCGCGAACGCCTCGCCCGGCTCGACGAGGAGGTCACCGCCGCGCGTCGGCTGGCCGAACGCCAGCAGCGCTACGCCCGGCGTGCCATGCGGCGCGGGGCGGCCGAGGTCATCGCCGCCACCACCCAGCTGGACAACGTCACCCGTGATGCCCGCCACCGCCGCCAGGAGCACGCCGCCGCCGCCGACGAGCTGACGCAGGTGAGTGCGGCCATCACGGCCAACGAGCGCGAGCAGACCGTCACCGAGGAACGCATCGGTGGCCTGCGCGACAGCGACGCCTACCGCGAGGGCCGCCAGCTCGACGACCTGCGTAGGGAGGCTGCTGCCGCCCGGCGCAGCGCCGCCGACACCCGCGCGGCGGCGGACAGCCGGCGTGCGGAGGCGGCCCGCGCCACAGAACAGGCCGAACGCCTTGCCGCCGAGGTCACCACGAGCGCCGCGCAGACCAGCAGATCATGGCGTGACACCACCGCCGCGGCGCTCGCCGCCGGAATGGCCACCCTGGTCGAACCCCTCGCCGCCGACACCACCGACCGGGCCAGGAACCTCCTCCGCGGCATCATCCGCGGCCGGGAGGAGGAGATCGCCGCCGTCGGCGCCGCGATCGCCATCCACCAGCGGGCGGTCAGCGAGCGCGACCAGGCCCAGGCGCGGCGAGAACGACGAACCACCGAACGTGACTCCGCCGCCGCCGCACTGCGGCAGCTCTCCCGTGCGTACGACGACGAGGTGGCCGCCCTGCGCGAGGCCGTTGTCCGGTGGGCGTCTGAGTGTGCGGTGCTCCCGGTCACCGGCCGGGCAGCCGAACTGGCCGACCTCGCCGGCGACGAGGACACCCTCGGCACCCTGCTCGGCGAACTGGCCGCCACCGTGCGCGAGCAACTCGCCGCCGCGCACGCACAGCAGCAAGCCCGTGACGACGAACTGCGCCGACGGCGCGAACCCCTCGCGGCACGCCTGACCGAGCTCTCCACCACGGCTACCTCCGAGCCGGCACTCTCGCTGCTGCGCAGCGCACCCCGTCACGAGCGACCCGGCGGCCCGCTGTGGCGGCTGGTCGACTGGCGTGGCGGGGTGCCGAGCACCGTGCAGACCGCCGTGGAAGCAGCGCTCGAGGCATCGGGCCTGCTCGACGCCTGGGTCTGGCCCGACGGGTCGGTGACCTCGGACCGCCGCGGCCACGACACCTACCTGGCCGCCGCCATCGCCCTGCCCGCACCCCACGACTCCCTGCTCGTGGTGCTCAGTCCCGACGAACGGGCGCCCGTAGCGGCGCCGGTTGTGGCCGCGGTGCTCGGCGGCGTGGCGTTCGGACCGACCCGACCCGACCACATCGCCGCTGTCGGCGCGGACGGCACCTGGCGACTCGGTCCGCTCTACGGCAACGCCGGCAAACCGGACGTCGAGTTCCTGGGCGCGGCGGCCCGGGAACGCGCCCGGCGCCGACAGATCGACGAGCTGACGGCCCGAGTCGCGGACCTCGACGGCGAACGCGCCCGGATCAGCGAGGCGACCCGGCAGTTGAGCGAGCGGCGCCACCTGCTGCAGACGGAGTTCGCCGCCCGGCCCGACCACCGCGGCGTCACGCGCGCGGCCGATCAGGTCACCCGCGCCGAGCTGAAGCTCGCCGCCGCACAGGACCTCCTCGACGAGGCCGGCCGGGAAGCGGCCACCACGGACGACGCCGTTCGCGCCGCTCTGCGCGACCTGACCCTCGCGGGTTCCCGCCACGGCCTGCCCACCGCCGTGGCCGATCTCGACCGCCTCACCGACGCGCTGCGCACCCTGCGTCAGGCGGCCGACGGTTGGTTGGCCGACCGCAGCCGGCAGGAGAGCATCACCGCGCGGCGCGACGACGCTCGGGACACGGCCGATCGCGCGGCCACCCTCGCCGAGGAGGAAGCGATCCGCGCCGAGACCGCAGAGGATCGCGCCGCCGGTCTCGCGGCCCGACTCGAGGCGGTGGAACGCACCGTCGGCGTGCAGTACCGGGCGGTCCTCGACGAGGTGCACCGGCTGCGCGGTCACCTGGAAACCCTGAAACAGGACCTGCAAGGCTTACGGCCCCGCCACGACACCCTCATCGGGCAGCTGCACGACCTCAATGCCCGCGCTGAACGCGCCGAACAAGACCGCGACGCCGCTGCCGCCGTCCGCGACACCGCAACCGGCCACCTGACCCGACTCGTCGACCTCCTCGGCCCCGACGCGGCCCTCACCACCGACCTCACCGGCGTCGGCGGCGTCACCGCAACCCTGCACGTCGCGCGCCAGATCGCCGAGGAGATCGGCAGCCTCGCCCACGGTCCCCGCCACCTCCGTCAGGACGAAGGTGAACTCGGCAACGTCCTGCACGTCATCGCTGCCTCGCTGGCCGGCTACGCCGACCTGGCCATGACACCCGACGAACAGTGTGACGTGCAGATCGTCACCGCAACCGTCGACGGCCTGCCGACCACCCCCACCGCGCTGGTGCACCGGCTCGTGTCCGAACGCGACGACATGCGCGCCCACCTCACCGAAGAGGAACGGCAGCTGTTCGACCGCACCCTGACCGGTGACACCCGCCGTCATGTCGCCCTGCGTATCCGCCAGGCGGCCGACCTCGTCCGCGACACCAGCGCCCAGCTCGAACAGGTCCGCACCGTGTCCGGCCTCGGCGTCCGGCTGATCTGGGAGGTCAACAGCGACCTCGACCCCCGCCTGCGGCAGGCCCGAGAACTCCTCCTGCAGGACCCGGCGCTGCTGACCGACGCCCAACGCGTCGCCCTGCACGACTTCTTCCGCGCCCGCATCGACGACATCCGCAACGCCGGCTCCAACGACGGCTGGGAGCAGCAGCTCAGCGAAGCCCTCGACTACCGGCGGTGGCACCGCTTTGTCGTGCAGATCCGCTCCGCCGCGGGGGGCTGGTCACCCGTCACCCGCCGACAACACGGCGCGAAGTCCGGCGGCGAGAAGGCCATCGTCCTGCACCTGCCCCTGTTCGCCGCCGCCGGAGCCCACTATCGCGCCGCACCGACCGCGCCCCGGCTGATCCTGCTCGACGAGGTTTTCGTGGGCGTCGACCAGACCAACCGTGGACAGCTGATGGGCGTGCTGAAAGCCCTCGATCTCGACCTGCTGCTCACCTCCGACCAGGAATGGTGCACCTACGCCGAGGTCGACGGCATCGCCATCCACCAGCTGATCGCCGGCGCGGAGGACGGCGACGACGCCGTCACCACCGCCCGCTTCGTCTGGACCGGTCACGACGTGCTGGCCGACGACCCGACATGACGGCGGCCCGGTTCGACCGCCCCGACCTCGCCCCGTTGTGGGCCGAGGCTCGGCGTCGGTTCGAGGCCACCGACGGCCCGGTGACCCGAGTACGGCTGCAGGCTCTGCAACCAGACGAGCGGGCCGCACTGGCGGACCTCCTCGGCCTCGCCCACACCCCCGACCCGGAGGTGACCGTTCCCCTCCGGACGCTCGACGCCATCCTGCGCGCGGCCACCGGCGGACTGGACACCAGAGGTGTGGTCGAGGCGATCGGCGGCCCGATCACCAGCCGGGCGGGACAGCGTCGCCAACGTGCCGCCGAGCGCGCCGAACTCTGGCGCTGGGCACGCGAACACCCGGCCGTCACCGCCGAGCCCGCCCTGCTCACCTGGCTCGACCGGGCCCGTACCGGTGGCCTCGCCGCCGGTGAGGTGTCCACCACCCGCACCCTGCTGAAGCAGGCGTTCGAGGTCCTCGCGGCGCTGCCCGCGGCAGGTGAGCCACTCGCGGTGCTGGCCGCCCGGCTCACCGGTGACTCCCACGCGCTCGACGACGACAGCCGGCTCGGCAAGCTCGTCCTGCGAGCGCTTGCCGCCCTGCACGACGAAGAGACACCGACCGACGCGGAAGGGCGCCGACGGCTGTGGGAGTACTCCGGCATCGCCTGCGACGAACTGTCGACCACCGTCCTCGTCGCCGGGATGCGACCCGACGGCGACAGCCCGCTCGCGCGAGGGCTGCGCACCTGGGCGGATGCCGGTGAGGGATCCCTGATCACCCTCGCCCAGCTCCGCCACCATCCCATCGGTCAGCTGCCCGGGCCGGTGTTCGTCGTCGAGAACCCGGCGGTCGTCACGGTTGCGCTGCGACGCTTCGGTGCCTCCTGCCCACCCCTGGTCTGCACGGCCGGCTGGCCGAGCACCGCCGCGGTCATGCTGCTGCGCAGCATGTCCGCCACCGGAGCCCAGCTGCGGTATCACGGAGACTTCGACGGGGAGGGGCTGCGGATCGCCGCCCACCTGATGAGCCGGACGAATGCCCAACCGTGGCTGCTCCAGGCTCACGACTATCAGCAAGCCGTTCCGCCCGCCGGTCCGCCCGTCGGCCGAGTCGACGACACGCCGTGGGACCCACAGCTCGCCGAGGTGGTCCGCGCACATGGTGTCGCGCTGCTGGAGGAGATGGTGGTGGACTCCCTGCTAGCCGATATGGCGTCCGGGTCGGGTACGTCACGCCGACGGAAGGCGTATCAGGAGGATGTGACCCACAGGGTGTGACAGTCAGACTCACTGATCTCAATTGCTGTCCGCAGTCTCGAATCAGGTGCGCTCGCGGGGCGCATCGGCCTGATGCGGAGGAATTCGTGGTTCGCTGGCGCGCCCGCTGAGGTGGCCGACCTGACTTCGTCGGGATCAGTTTCGAATCCTGGACGCCCGTTCACTCGATCACGCGGAAATCTCCCAGGCGTTCTCTCACCTTGCGTCTTCGCCGCCGGTAACCCTATCGGCAGCCACAAGCAGGGCGTCGTCGCAGAGAATGCTCGCCGCCATACCGGGTAGCCGACCCGTTGCATCTCGATCGAGGGGAGCGGGTCCATGAGCGGCAGGGGTGTGCCACAAGGTTTTGTCGAGCGGCAGTCCCGCACCGGTGCGGTCAACATGAACTACGTCCGCGGTGGCCAGGGTCCTCCGCTGCTGCTGCTGCACGGCTACCCGCAGTCGTGGTACATGTGGCGCCACGTCCTGCCCGAGCTGGCCCGCTCCTTCGAGGTGATCGCCCCGGACCTGCGCGGATTCGGTGCCACCGACGCCCCGAAGGACGGATACGACAAGAAGACCGTCGCCGCCGACGTGCACGGTCTGCTGACGTCAATAGGCCTGGACCATGACCTGCGGATCATCGGCCATGACCTCGGCACGATGGTCGCCTACGCCTACTGCGCGGCCCACCCCGACACGGTGACCCGACTGGTGCTGACCGAGGCGCCCATCCCCGACGAGAGTGTCTACAGCTTCCCCGCCCTCGGCGCGGCAGGCCCGGCCCTGTGGAACTTCGGCTTCTTCAACGTCACCAACGGGCTGCCCGAGAAGCTGACAGCCGGCCGCGAAGAGCTGTGGGTAAACCTGTTCACCGATGCGCTCATGATTCAGAAGGGCAGCCTCACACCCGAGGATGTCGAAGAGTACAGCCGCCACCTGCGCGACGAAGCCCACCGGAAAGCGAGCTTCGAACACTTCCGGGCAATCCCTCAGGACGTCACCGACAACATCGAGCACCGCAAGACGAAGCTGGGCATGCCCGTGCTCGTCATCGCGGCGCGAGCCAGCCTCGGCGACACGATGTCCGAGCAGGTGAAACAGTACGCCACCTCCGTCACCGCCCACGTTCTCGAGGACAGCGGCCACTGGCTGTTCGAAGAACAGCCCAACCAACTCCTCGATCTCGTCCTGCCCTTCCTGCGGGACCAGACCTGACACGGCCCCTCGGCTGAGGCAACCCCGCGTCCTCTACCTCAGGCCGGACGGGTCACACGGCGTCGCGCCGGCGGTAGCGGGCCATCTTGTGGCGGCTCCCGCAGGCCTCCATGGAGCACCAACGGCGGCTGCCCGCCCGCGAGGTGTCCAGGTAGAGCAGGGTGCACGTGTCGCGGGAGCATTCGCCCAGGCGGTCGGCGTGGGGGCCGCCGAGCAGGTCGACGCCGTCGCGAGCCACGAACGTCAGCAGCTTGCCGGCGGTGGGTGCCACGAGACGTTTCGCCGAACCGTCCGCCGTGAGCTGGACCGCGGGTGGCGCCTTGGCCGCCCAGCCGTTCACCACATCGATGGCTCGCCGGTCCAGCGGTTCCTGGGAAACCCGGCCACGCATCAGCCGGTAGAGGGCTTCGCGCAGATCAAGGGCGCTGCGGTGGGTCGAGGCGGAAACCGGCACGGGCATGGCGGTCAGCCCCGCCTCGATGAACCAGCGCGCGAGATCGGCCGGGGCGGGAACGCGTTCGACGCCGGGGTCGCGCCACCGCAGGCCGTGGGTCGCGGTGAAGTCCACCGAGACCCGCCCGCCGACGAACCGGAAGGCCGCCTCATCCTGAAACACCACTCGATGTTACCGGTTCAACCGGTAACGGAGATCACTTCACGCATGCTGTTGTGTTACCGGCTACACCAGTAACGTCTCGGCGCATGAGGATTCTTGTCGTCGGGGCGGGCGCGACCGGAGGCTACTTCGGCGCCCAGCTCCAGCAGGCCGGCCGGGACGTCACCTTCCTCGTCCGGCCCAACCGCGCGGACGTGCTCCGCGAGCGCGGGCTGCGAATCACCGGCCTGGGGACCGAGACCGTGCTTTCGCCACGGCTGCTCACCGCCGCCGACATCGACGGGCATTACGACATCGTCCTCGTCTCGGTGAAGGCCACCGCGCTGTCGGCTGCGATCGACGACGTCGCCGCTGCGGTCGGCCCGCGTACCACGGTGATCCCGTTCCTGAACGGCATGGCGCACATGGACGGGCTGAACGAGCGGTTCGACGAGGACGCCGTGCTCGGTGGCGTGGTCCGCGTCCTCACCACGCTCGACGCCGAGGGTGACATCGTCCGGCTGGGCGCCCTGGCCGAGATCGTCATCGGCGAACAGCAGGGCGGCACGTCGCAGCGCGTCGAGCGGATCGCCGAGGTGCTGTCCAGCGCGGGCTTCGACCTGTCTGTCTCGCCGGACATCCGCGCAGCCATGTGGCACAAGTGGGTCTTCATCAGCACGCTCGGTGCCCTCAACACCCTGGTACGCGGCTCGGTGGGCGACGCCATGGCAGTACCCGGAGGCGACCGCCTCGGCCCGCAGATCGCAGCCGAGGCCGCGGCCGTCGCCGCGGCGGCCGGGCATCCGGTGCCGAAGCAGACCCTCGACAACGTCCAGGCCTTCATGACCCGGCGCGGCTCGGCCGACACGGCCTCGCTCTACCGGGACCTGGTCGCCAGGCAGCCGACCGAGGCCGAGCAGATCTTCGGCGACCTCACGGCCCGGGCCCGTGCGCTGGGCGTACCCACTCCTCTGCTGGACGCCACAACGGTGGCTCTGCGCGTGCACGAACAGCGCCTCAACTGCGGATAATGCCCCGTCATCCAGGCTCAGCCGTTCATTGGCAACGTGGCAGCCGGCTGCCCATGCGTGCGTTCAAGCCGAAGGCTGAGGACTGAAGGCGCACCGTTCGCCTGATAGATCCCTCACGCCTCCATAGGCTTGCTTGGGGACGTAGCGCTATGGGCCTTGGAAGGGATCGGGTCATGACCGACGATCATGTCGCTCGCAACCTGAAGAGCATGGATGAACTAGACTATAAGGGGTGGAACCCGGCGGACTGGAACGGAGTGTTCGCCCACTACCACACCGATGATGTGCTCGTGGACTTGAAGGGGCAACCGCAGACTCACGGCGTCCAGGAGCACATCGATGCCATGAAGGCGTTCGCCGAGAGCACCGGTGGTACGCCGGTCCAGATCAAGTCGCACCCGATCGGGTTCGGGTCGGGGGAGTGGACCTGCGTGGTGGGCGAGTTGGAGGACGGCAGCCGGATGGTGACGGTAGCGAAATGGCGCGACGGCGCCATCGCTGAGGAGTACATCTGGATGTAGCAGATCCCGCCGGCAAGGACGCGGGAGAGGGTAGGGCCCTGCCCGGCTTCATTCACTCCGACGCTGCCCGCATGCCTTTGGCCTGGCGAAGGTGCGCCGGTACGCCGACGGGCTGACGCCGACGAGTTCCTTGAAACGGTCGCGGAACGTGGTGGTCGAGGCGAAGCCCGTCGCCTGCCCAACCCGCTCGACGGGCATGTCGCTGGTCTCCAGCAAGTGTTGCGCCCGGCGCACCCGGTGGTGGGTGAGCCACTGCATGGGCGTGGTCCCGGTCTGGGCACGGAAGCGCCGCAGCAGGGTGCGCACGCTGACGGCGGCCTCGGCTGCCATGTCGTCAAGGTCGATGTCGCGCCCGGCATTGCTGGCCAGCCACTGCAGCAGCGGCGCGAGGGAGCCGCTCGCGGTCGGTGGTTCGTAGGTGATGAACTGCGCCTGGCCGCCGGCGCGTTCCAGCGGCATCACCGAGGCGCGGGCGACATCCGCGGCGACGGCGGCGCCGTGGTCGCGCCGGACCATGTGCAGGCACAGGTCGAGCCCGGCGGCCGCCCCCGCCGAGGTCAGCACGTCGCGCTCGTCGACGTAGAGCAGGTTCGGCTCGACGGTGACGGCGGGATGTCTGCGGGCCAGCTCGGCGGCGGCGGACCAGTGGGTGGTGGCCCGGCGGCCGTCGAGCAGGCCGGCCTCGGCCAGGACGAAGGCGCCCACGCAGATCGACGCCACCCGGGCTCCCCGCGCGGCCGCCGCCCGCACGGCCCTGAGCAGTGGCGCCGAGGTCGGCGCGGCGAGGTCCGCGATGCCGGGCACGATCACCGTGTCCGCCCCGAGCAGGGAGTCGAGACGCCAGGGCGCCCGCAGCACGAAGGAACCCGCGTCGACCTCCCGGCGCTCGGCACACACCTTCACCTGGTAGGCCGGCGCGCCGTCAGGTAGCCGTGCCCTGCCGAACACCTCCAGCGCGGTCGCCAGGTCGAAGCCGACCACCCCGTCGAATGCCGCCACCGCCACCGTGTGCACCCGTCGAAGTTACCCCCGGTCGCCGCGGGCGCCGTGGCGGTGAGCCGTTGATGATTGGCGCTCGCGCCACTGTTCGCCCTGCGGCCCCGGTCGTAGGTTCCCTGCATGATCGTGATCGCGCCCGTGTTGATCGGGCTGACCTACGCCGCGCTGAACTCGTTGATCCCCGCCGTGCACCGCCGACCCTTCAACGCGGTCATGGTCGCCGGCGCGGGCGCCGCCTACCTCAGCGGCGGCTTCGGGGTGTGGGAGCTGCTGTTCACCACGGCGATGACGTACGCCGCCTTCCGAGGGCTGCGGTCCTGGCGGTGGATCGGCGTGGCCTGGCTGATGCACACGGTCTGGGACCTGCTGCACCACCTGTACGGCAAACCGATCCTGCCGTTCGCGGCGCATTCCTCGCTGGGCTGCGCGATCTGCGACCCGGTCATCGCCGTGTGGTGCCTCGCGGGCGGCAGGTCCGTACCGGACCTGTGGCAGTCCTGGGCCCACCGGACGGCAGGCCGTCGCACCTACCCCGGCGACGCGGCGTAGGACCGAACCCGACCGTTGTTCCTGCGACGCCCACGCCGAATGCCACAATCCGCGTATGCCGTCGGACGCTTGGGCCGCGTTGGCGAACCCGTTCGTGGAAGGTGCGTTCGCCTCGGTCAAGGGGCAGGTGCGGACGTACGTCCTCCACGCGCAGCTGCTGCGGCACCTGCCCGAGCCGCCGGCGAGCGTCCTCGACGTCGGCGGGGGAGCGGCCCACCAGTCGTTGCCGCTGGCCCGACTCGGCTACGACGTGACCGTCCTGGACCCGTCGCCGGCCATGCTCGCCAAGGCCGAGCAGCGGCTCAAGGAGGAGCCGGACGACGTCCGGCGGCGGGTCCGGCTGGTCGAGGCGCCCGGCGAACAGGCCGAGGCGGCGACCGGTGGGCAGCGGTTCTCGGCGGTGCTCTGCCACGGCGTGCTGATGTACCTGGAGCGACCCGAGCCGCTGGTCTCCGCGCTGTGCCGCTGCACCGCACCCGGAGGCGTCCTCTCGGTCATGGCGCTCAACGCCCGCACACTGGCCGTCCGCCCGGCCCTCGACCACCGCTGGGCCGACGCCCTGGCCGCCTTCGACGCCACCGGCGAGGTCGGGGTGCTCGGCGTCGACACCCGTGGCGACACCGTCGAGGGCCTGTCCCTCCTGCTGCGGCAGGGTGGCGTGGACCCCGAGGACTGGTACGGGGTCTGGTTGTTCTCGGACTGGCTGGACCTGCCGTCCGACGGCACGGACGTGGCGGCCGTGGCCGCCGTCGAGCTCGAAGCGAGCGTACGGGACCCCTACCGGCAGCTCAGCCGGGTGTTCCACCTGATCGGACGGGCCCGGGCAGTAGGTCTGTGACTCTTCACCGCGCGATCCACCTATCGACGGCGGTCGACCATTATGTGATCTTGGTCATTGATGACCTTTGTGTGCCAGGTCTACTTTCGACCGTCATGATGATCAACCGACGCGCCCTGCTGAAGGGCCTCGCCGCCGCGCCCGTCGCCATCGCTGCCGGGGCGGCAACCGGTCAGCAACCCGCCACGGCGGCGGCGACCGCTGCTCGGGCGCCCATCGGTCCGCAGCCTGTCTCGGCCGACCTCTCCTACCTGACGGCGAGTCACTTCAAGCTGAAGTACCGGACCACCACGCAGGCGGGCACCGTCGCGCCCTACACGCAGGTGATCAACGACATCCAGACCGTCGGCGCGTTACCGTCGGCCACCGTCGACGACGTGCTCAACTCGGCCAATCGCACCGGCAGCAAGATCCTGCTGTCGGAGATGAGCGGGTTCGCGCAGGGATGGACGTGGGACAAGAACACCACCGACGGAACGGGCCTGTGGTACCCGCAGGGCCTCACGACCAGCGCCGACTACGCCGACGGCGGCCTCTACAACGGCCGCAAGGTCATCCTTGTGTCGTGGTACGACCATCTCGACGAGACCACCGGTAAGGGCGCACGGATCAGCTTCGTCGACATGACGAACCCGGACGCGCCGAAGTACCGGCACGTTCTCCTGGTCGAGCCCTACCTCGACCCGTCGACCGGCGGGGCCGGCACGCCGAACTTCAAGGCCATCCACTTCCACGCCGGCGGCATCATGTGGTACGGAAAGCTGCTGTACGTGGTGGACACCAAGAAGGGGATCCGGGTCTTCGACACCACGAAGATCCTCAAGGTCACCGCCAACGGTGACGACACCACCATCGGCCGGCAGTCCAACGGCACCTATACCGCGCACAACTACGCGTACGTGCTGCCGCAGAGCGCCGCCTACGACGCGCAGGCCCCCACCGGCGGCGAGCGGGCCGTCCAGTGGTCGTTCATTTCCCTCGACCGCACCACCACGCCGGACAGCATCGTGGTCGGCGAATACGGTCTGCCGGAGGACCCCGCCGATCACAAGCGGGTGTTCCGGTGGAACATCGACGCGACCACGCGGCTGTTGACGGCGACCAGCAACGTGGCTACTGCCGTGGAAGCCATTCAGATCGACGTGAACGAGATGAACGGTGCCACGAGCGTCAACGGCAAGTACTACATCGCCCGCGCCAACGGCAACAGCAACGGAGATCTCGTCACCTGGGTTCCCGGCAGTCTCGTGAACTACAACGACCTGCTGGCGCACCCCGAGGACCTCGCCTACGACAAGAACACCGGCCGGCTCTGGAACCTGACGGAAGCGCAGCAGGAGCGGTACGTCTTCGCCCGCAACATCAGCCAGCTTCAGTAGCAGGGGTTTCGGCGAGACGCCGGACCACGCGTGCCCACGTGGTGCCCCGCCCCGGATCGATGTCCGGGGCGGGGCCGGTCCCGGTGCCAGCCCTGCCGGTGGGAGTCGATCGCCGACGGCTCACCGTCATTCCGGCTGGCCCTGGCGGCCGACGGCAAAGCCTGACTAAAGTCAGGCATATGAACTCGGAGCTCATCGCCACCGTGCGGCGGTTCAACCGGACGGTCACCCAACGGGTGGGCGCTCTCGACGATCAGTACATGTCCCGCGACCGGCCCCTCGCTCAGGCGCGGCTGCTGTGGGAGATCGGCCCCGACGGCGCCGAGGTCGCGGCGCTGCGGGCCCGGCTCGGGCTGGACTCCGGCTACCTCAGCCGGCTGCTGCGCACCCTGGAGGGCGACGGACTTGTGAGTGTCGGCCCGGCCGACCGGGTGGGCGGCGACGGACGGGTACGGGTCGCGACGCTCACCGCAGCCGGACGGTCGGAGTGGGCGGAGCTGGACGAGCGCTCCGACGAGCTGGCCCGCTCCATCCTCGAACCGCTCAGCGACCGGCGCCGCGAGCGCCTGGTCGCGGCGATGGCGGAGGTGGAGCGGCTGCTCGTCGGCTCGATGGTGGTCGTCGAGCCCTGTCCACCGGCAGACCCCCGAGCCCGTTCCTCCGTGCGGGCGTATGCCCGCGAGATCGCGCAGCGCTTCGACGACGGCTTCGACCCGGCACTCAGCAAACCGGTCCGCGACGAGGAACTCGTCCCACCCGCCGGCGTGTTCCTGCTCGCCACCCTCAACGGCGAGCCGGTCGGCTGCGGGGCGATCAAGCTGCACGCCGGCGCGCCCGCGGAGATCAAGCGGGTCTGGGTGGCGGACGGTGTCCGCGGGCTCGGCGTCGGTCGACGGCTGCTGGACCGGCTGGAGCGGTACGCCGCCGAGCGCGGCTGGACGGCCGTCCGGCTGGACACCAACCGCAACCTGAGCGAGGCGATCGCCATGTACCGCGCCGCCGGCTACCAGGAGATCGAGCCGTACAACGACGAGCCCTACGCGCACCACTGGTTCGAGAAGCGCCTGGCACCCCTGACGTGACGGGTGGTCATATCAGGGCGATACGACCCGAAGAGTATGGCCAGAGAATCCATTGATCTCAATATGCTGTCCGCAATCTCGAATCAGGTGCGCACCCCGAGGCGCACCGGTCCTGATGCGGAGGAACTCATGGTTCGCTGGCGCACCCTCACCGGCCTGTTGGCCACCGCGTTGGCCGCGGTGACCGCGGGCAGCCTCACTCTCGCCGCACCCGCTGTCGCCGACGCGGGTCCGGTGACGCCGAACGTCGTCGGCGGCACCCGCGCCGCGCAGGGCGAGTTTCCGTTCATGGTGCGGCTCTCGATGGGCTGCGGTGGCGCGCTGTACAGCCCGCGCCTGGTGCTCACCGCCGCGCACTGCGTCGGCGGTACGGGCGCCAACACCAGCATCACGGCGACCCTGGGCGTGGTCGACCTCCAGTCGTCCAGCCGGATCACGGTCCGCTCGAACTACGTCTACCGGGCGCCGGGCTACAACGGCAGTGGCAAGGACTGGGCGCTGATCCGGCTGGCCACCCCGGTCACGAGCCTGAGCACTCTGAAGATCGCCAACACCACCGCCTACGACAACGGCACGTTCACGATCGCCGGCTGGGGCGCGGCGACCGAAGGGGGCGGGCAGCAGCGGTACCTGCTCAAGGCGACCGTGCCGTTCGTCAGTGACGCCACCTGCAGCGCCAACTACGGCGGCGACATCATCCCCGCCGAGGAGATCTGCGCCGGGTACGCCGCCGGCGGGGTGGACACCTGCCAGGGTGATTCGGGCGGCCCGATGTTCCGCCGGGACGCCAGCAACGCCTGGATCCAGGTCGGCATCGTCAGCTGGGGCAACGGGTGCGCCCGCCCCAACTACCCCGGTGTCTACACCCAGGTCAGCTACTTCGCCTCGGCCATTGCCTCGGCCGCGGCGAGCCTCGGCGGCTGACCGCACGACCTGGGGGCGGCCCGGCTCACGACCAGCCGGGCCGCCCCGTCCGCGCCTCATCCCGAAGGGGCTCGGATCAGGCGTAGAGCGGGCTGCCGGTCTCCAGCAGCGTCTTCAGGTCGCTGAGCACCTCGGCCCAGCCGCCACCGGCACTCTCGATCTCGCCGTTGACCTGCGCCATGGTCTGCGGCGCGCCGGCCAGCTCGTGGGTCACGGTCAGCGAGGTGACGCCGTTGCCCCGCTCGGCGATCTCGTAGGTCAACCGGGTGGCCGGCTCGTCCAGCCAGGTGGGCCGCCAGGTCTGGACCAGCCGGACCGGCGGGTCCACCTCGATGACCTCGCCCTCCACCGGCACCTCCGGCATGCCGGCCTCCTGGTGCTCGGGGATGGCCAGGGCCCGGTAGGTGCCGCCCGGCCGCAGGTCGTATTCGGCGATGCCCTGGTAGCCGTACTTCCGGGTCCACTCCGGCTTGGTGATCGCGTCCCAGATCGCCTGCGGGGTGGCCTTGATGTAGACCCGGTAGACCTTGGTCGTCCCGGTCGTCGTCGTGGTGGTCATCGCTTCTCCTTCGGGTCGTCGCGTTCGAGTTCCGCCTTGAGGTCCAGCAGTGCCGCGGTGTGGTGCTCGGTGTACTTGTCGATCCACCGGTCGTGGATCAACCGGATCGGCACCGGGTTGAGGAAGTGCAGCTTCTCCCGGCCCTGCCGCCTGGTGACCACGAGACCGGCGTCCTCGAGCAGGCGCAGGTGCTTCATGACACCGAATCGGGTCATCGCCAACTCGGACTCCAGCTCCGTCAAGGTCTGGCCGTCGCGGACGAAGAGCCGGTCGAGCAGGGCGCGTCGGGTCGGATCGGCGAGCGCCTTGAACACCAGATCGTCATCGTCGCTCACGGGACCAGAATAGGTGACCGGATGGTCACATGTCAACGATGACCGGGGCCGGGGCCGGGGGGCGAGCCGGTGACTGTCGCCCGGACGTCTCGACGGCCTCCGGCCCTTGATCAGGCGTGTTCCACGTTGCCGGGCCGTGCGTCCCCGACTAGGGAGCCGGGCTCGCGGCAAGTCCGGTGCAGCCGCGCAGGGCCGCATACTCCTGGCGGATCCGGGCCGCGTCATCCCCGCCGGAAAGTTCGGGTCGACCGGTGCGTCGGGAGATCGTCGCGGGCACCAGCTCCGTCTTCGAGATCGCCGAACCGTCGAGGGTCACCCGCAGCACCCCCGTGTCGTTGCTGTACGCGTCGTCACGCCACCACAGGAAGTTGCCGAGTCCGTACTGGACGAAGGTCTTGCCGAGCCATCCGTCGCCGAGCAGCAGGTGGGCGTGGGTGCCGACCACGATCGTGGCACCCGCCTCGGCCATCTCGCCGGCGAACGTGCGAGCCTCGGCGGGCGGACACGCGTCGCCCTCCGTCCCCCAGTGGGCGTAGACGATGACCACACCGGCCTGGCGCCGGGCGGCGCGCACCGCCGCGACGGCGCGCGGCAGGTCCCGGGTCATCGCGATGCCGGCCCGGGTGTCTGTGGCTCGCCACTCCGACCACAGCTCGGAGACCTGGCTGAAGCCGAGGACGGCGATTCTGGTACCGCGTATCTCGGTGATCCACGGCGTGTACGCCGCCGCCGCGTCGGCGCCCGCCCCGACGGCCGGCATCCGGGCGGCCCTGGCCGCGTCCACGGTGTCGGCCAGCCCCGTCCGTCCGTAGTCCAGCGCGTGGTTGTTGGCGATCGACACGACGTCGATGCCGGCGGCCTTCACCGCGTCATACGCGCTTGGCGGTGCCCGGAAATGGAACTCCTTCGGCTCGGGAGCGCCGCGCATGGTGACCGCCGTTTCCAGGTTGACCATCGCCAGGTCTGCGGCCGACAGGGTCGACGAGATCGACCCGAACGCGGTCGCCGGATCGCGCAGCAGATCAGCCGCACGATCGGCGAAGTGCACGTCGCCCGCGAAGGCCAAGGTGATCTCGGCGGGGTGCGACGGGGACGCCGCAGCGGCGGAGCGGGTGGGCGCACCGGCTGGCGGGGTCCGGGCAGCCTCGCACGCCGAAACAGTCAGGGTCGCCGCCAGCGCGACGAAGGATCGTGCCCATTTCACTCAGGCAGCCTACGGAAACCCCGCCCGACCCTGGGCCTACTTGGCCAGGGCTGCCCTCGGGCTGACCTGCGTGATGTCCGGGCCGAGATGACAAGGCATGCGCCGGGGTCAAGGCCGATCAGCGATCATCACCCGGCCGTGGCGCAGCGACGTGGTGCGGCGGACCGGTAGGGCGAGCGCCCGCGCTGTGTCGAGGAGGTTCTCCTCCCGGGTGACGCGGTAGCCGTGACGGGTGAGCAGGGCGGCCATGGCGGCGGACGTCCAGGTCGAGCGCCACGGCTCGTTCGCCCAGACGCTCGACCGGCCGGTGGACGCCGTCAGCAGCCGGGCCAGGACGCGGCCCAGCCGGGCCGAGATGGCGGGACTCTGGAAGTTGACGACCAGGCGACTGCCCGGCGCGGAACAGCTGGCGATTTCCGCAACCGTGGCGGCCACCTCCGCCCGGGTCAGGTACGGCACGACGCCCTCCCAGATCCAGGTCGTGGCGAGATCGGCGCGGTGCCCGTGGGCCGTCAGTGCCTCGGCGAGCCGGTCGCGCCCGAAGTCCACCGGGACGAACCTGGGCGGGGCGTCGGCCAGGGCCACGGCCCGGTCGCGCTTGTCCTGCTGGGTGGCTGGCTGGTCGACCTCGAAGACCGCCACCCCGGCGAGTTCCGGCATCCGCCAGGCGCGGCCGTCCAGCCCGGCGCCGAGAATCACCAGCTGTGGGGACGGGTGGGCGCGGATCGCGTCGTCGATGGCGATCGTCCGGGGCGCCATCAGTTCGGCGGCGGCGCGTACCGTCTCGTAGTCGATCCGCTGCTGCCAGTTCCGGGGTGGGACACCGTCGCGTACCCACTGGACGGCCTCCCGCTCGTCGGGGCGCAGCAGGGGCAGGGCGGTGGGATCCGCGAAGCGGCCCGGAGGGATCAGGGCATCCGCGGCTGCGCGACCCTGGCACACCAGCACCGCGGTACGGCTCGCCCGCGGGGTTCTCGACATCGCGTCCTTCTCTCGGCGGGGACCTCGGCACTGTGGCCGACGGTAACGCCGGCCACGGTCCGGCACGGCTGACAATTGTCACGGGCGGGACGGCGTCCACGGCGGTCACCTTGTACGCGTCGGACAGCTGAAGACCGCGTCCACGGGGTGAGCATGTCCCGGCGCGCGCCAGAGGTGATCCGACGCGTCAGTGTGGCGCCGGCCGGGCCGGCGGTGGCGCGGCTGGCCGGTCGACCAGCGCGGCCAGCTTCTTCGGGGCCAGGACGCAGTAGCTCTCAGTGAGCAGTTCGCCGACCTCGGCCCAGTCGACGGAGTCGTCGAGCACCATGCCGACGACGTCGGCACCCCAGTCGGGCTTGAAGAACGGATGGCCGCCCGCGAGCAGTCCGGCGATCTCGTCGCCGGGGGAGCGGAAGGTCAGCACGCAGATCGGCTCGTCGCTGTCGGCCGCTCGGGCATAGGCGGCCTGGTGGTCGGGGTCGACGGCGAGCACGTGGGCGAACGTCCGCTTGCGGATCCGCCACCGGGTGCCCACCCATGCCGGCTCCTCGTAGGCTTCCGGCAACCCGAGGCAGACGGGCCGGAGCCGACCGAGGATCTCGGGTGGGACGTCGCCAGGATCGCTCACGCGGGGGACGTTACGCCGCCCCTCCGACAGATCGGCGTGATCGTCGTACCGGACGAGTGGAACCGGCGGGGTCCGGCGCCCGGGGCCGAGCGGGCAAGGGAACAGGAGCAAGGGCTGGGTTCAGTTCACCGGCGCCGCCCAGGTAGGGCGCCTGATCAGGCAGAACGGGTGGCCAGCGGGATCGGCGTACACGTGATCGCCGGGCAACCGCCGCGCGCCCAGCGCGAGCGCTGCCTCCCCCGCGGCATCCTGGTCGTCCACCATCACGTCCAGGTGCATCTGCTGCGGCACTGCCGGCTCCGGCCACGTCGGCGGCGTCAGGTCGGTGGCGCGCTGAAACGCGAGCCCGGACGCCGCCGTGCTGGCCGACACGACGACGAAGTCCTCGTCCGCATAGGTGATCGGTTCGCCGAGGACCGCGCTCCAGAACCGCGCCTCGGCCATCGGATCCGGGCAGTCGACGATCAGATGGTGGAGCCGGCCGACAGGCAAAGCGGGCACCTCCTTCGTGGTCAGGCCCCGTGCCAGCACGGTCGCCGCTTCCGGCACACGGGGAGGGTGTCGGGACCATGTTCGTTCATCGTCGCCCAGGTGGTGCCGCCGGTCCACGAGGCTTCGTCGGAGCGCTTACCCTTGGCCGGGTGATCTGCGGGACGGCGCGTACCTCGTTGGCGGTGCTGACGGCGGTAGCGGTCGGCGTGGGGCTGGCCGGGTGCGCCGCCGGATCGACCGGCCCGGCACCGGTCTGGCGCGGGGCCACGCCGGGTCCGACGTCGTCGGCCACCGGCACTGCGACGCCGGAGTCGAGCGCACCCGTGGAGGTGCGGCTGGCGTTCGCCGGCGACGTTCATTTCACGGGCCGTACCCTGGGCCTGCTCGACGATCCGGAGTCGGCCTTCGGTGCGATCGCGTCGACGTTGCGCGACGCCGATGTCGCGCTGGTGAACCTGGAGACGGCGGTGACCGACCGGGGCGCCCCACAGCCGAAGACGTACCATTTCCGGGCTCCGAAGACCGCTTTCGCGGCGCTGCGCGCGGCCGGGGTCGACGCGGCGTCGATCGCCAACAACCACATCCTCGACTACGGCCGGCAGGGACTTTCCGACACCCTCGATGCCGCGGCGGAAGCCCGGTATCCGGTGTTCGGCGCGGGCCGCGACGCCGCCGCGGCGTTTGCGCCCTGGTTCACCACCGTACGAGGGCTGCGGATCGCGGTGCTCGGCATGTCACAGGTGCACGACCTGGCCGGGTCGTGGCGGGCGACGGACACCCGAGCGGGGGTGGCGATGGCGTTCGATCCGGCCCGGGCCACGGCCGCGGTGCGGTCGGCGCGGGAACGGGCCGACCTGGTCATCGTGTTCATGCACTGGGGCGTGGAGGGCAATTCTTGCCCGAGCGGGGAGATGAAGACGTTCGCCGGACGGCTGTCCGAGGCCGGCGCCGACATCGTGGTCGGCGCGCACGCGCACACGCTGCTGGCCGGCGGCTGGCTGGGCCACACCTACGTGCACTACGGGCTGGGCAACTTCCTCTGGTACGGCACGTCGCACAGCACGGACTCCGGCGTGCTGACCCTGGTCGTACGCCACCGGACGGTGGTGGACAGCCGGTTCGTCCCGGCGACGGTGTCCGGCAGCGGCCAGCCGGTGCCGGCCACCGGGGTTGGCAGGCAGCGCATCCTCGACAAGCTCGCCACCGCACAGCGGTGCACCGGCTTGGCGGCCAAGCGCCCCGGATAGCGTGGCGGACGCCGCCCCGGCCCAGCAGGATCAGGCGAGCGCATGTTGGCGTGGTTCCGCCGCGTGTCTTCAGACCAGGAGAGTCTCCCGCATCTTCGCGCCCGGATTGATGCGGCCGACAACCCGAGGACCCGTCGGGTCGTACACGTCGAGGGTGTTGTTGCGGCGCATCAGCTCGCGGACCGCAGGTGGCAGCCGGGGCGGGTCGTCCACGGCCGCGAGGACCTGCCCGGCGGTCGAGATCAGTCGATCGGCCAGCGCGGCGGCGTCGGTGTCCACGCGCACCCGGCCGTACTCCCAGCCGGCGGTGGTGAGGTCGAGCAGCTCGAACACGTGGGTCAGGAGCGGGTTCGGGTCGGTCACCCGGTCGAGCCGGGACGCCCGGCCGCCGACCACCGCGACGGCGGCGGCCACCTGCGCGTACGGGTGGAAGCCGCTCGGCAGCGCGAACAGTGGCCAGCGCAGCGCCGGGCCGGCCTCCTTCCACAGCGGCCGGTAGTTCCGGCGGTGCACCAGGAGCCGCCGGCCCGTCCGTCGGTGTACGTCGTGGGCCTGGGCCTGCAGGTCGGCGTGGGCCTCGTCGGCGGCATCACCCACGATCCGGGCCGCCACCACCAGGCCGTCGTCGCCGGTCAGCAGCCGGCTGACCGCCTCGACCTGGTCGGGAAACCGGATCTGGGCGCGGGCACCGTACCGGTGCTGGACGTCCCGCAGCAGCGCCTGCTGCCGCGCCGGATCGAGCTGGACCCGCCCGCCACCCAGCAACCGCCGGAGCCAACGCATCTCGCCTCGTTTCAGCAGCCGTCCCGGACCGCGGCAATGCTAGTGCGTCGGGCCTCTCTCGTATGGTGATGGGGTGGCTGAGCGATCTCTGACCTTGATGGCGGTGCACGCGCACCCCGATGACGAGGCGACGAGTACCGGTGGCGTCCTCGCCCGGTACGCGGCGGAGGGCATCACGACGGTGCTCGTGACCTGCACGGACGGGCGGTGCGGCGACGGGCCCGGCGGGGTCAAGCCGGGCGACCCGGGGCACGACCCGGAGGCCGTGGTGGCGATGCGCACGGCCGAGTTGACGGCCAGTTGCGAGGCGTTGAAGGTCACCCACCTGGAGACGCTCGGCTATGCCGACTCCGGGATGATGGGTTGGGCGACCAACGACATGCCCGGAGCGTTCTGGAACACCCCGGTGGCGGAGGCGGCCGACCGGCTGGCCGGGTTGATCCGGCGCTACCGGCCCGACGTCGTGGTCACCTACGACGAAAACGGCTTCTACGGCCACCCGGACCACATCCAGGCGCACCGCATCACCATGGCCGCCGTCGAGCGCACGGGCATCCCCGCGAAGGTGTACTGGACCACCGTGCCACGCAGCGCCTTCCAGGAGTTCGGCCGCGTCATGAAGGAGATCGGCGTCGAGTTCCCCGAGCCGGACGGGCCGTCGGAGGAGATGCCGCAGCTCGGCCTGCCCGACGACGAGATCACCACCTGGGTGGACACGAGCGGCTACGGCGGGCAGAAGTTCGAATCGTTGGCCGCGCACGCCAGCCAGGCCGAGAACATCTTCTTCCTGCAACTGGGTCAGGACCGGTTCACCGAACTGATGGGGGTGGAGACCTTCGTCCGGGTCCGCGACACCACCAACGCGCCGACGCCCGAGGACGACCTGTTCGCTGGTCTGCGCTGACCAGGCACGGATGGCGGTCTCGGCCGGGTCGATTGCACCAGCACCTCTGCGGTCCGCCCCGCGATGATCTCCCCCTGCTCATGCTCGACGCCTGCCTGACGATTGAGGAAACGCGGCCCCTCCGGTGTGTGGCCCGGCCACCCGGGTACCCGCAGGGCCCGTGAACCAGCTCAGGGGGAGGCGCGCATGAGCGACGGGTTCGGACATTCGGGCCGGGACGGGCGCAGCGGCAGCCCGACCGACCGTCTGGCGCAGGACGTCGCGGACGTCGTCCGCGAGGAGGTCCGGGCCGTCCGCGGGCAACTGACCGAGGCGGCTCGCCCGGCCGGGCTCGGGATCGTGCTGCTGGCGGCCGCCGGCGGTTGCCTGGTCCTCGGCGCCGGTGCGGCCTCCACCACGGTCCTGCGCCTGCTGGAGGCGTTCCTGCCTCGCCGGCTGGCCGCCGCGGGCCTCACCGCCGGCTACCTGGCCACCGCCGTGGTTCTCGGTGGGATGGGGCTGGAGCAGCTGCGCGCGGCAGGTGGCAGTTCCGCCCGACTCGCCGACGAGGTGCGGGACGTGGTGTCGGCGACCGCCTCCCGGGTGGTCCCGGCCGGCACCGACGCCGCCCGTGACGAGCTGGGCCGGTAACGAGGACCGGACGGGAGGGATGACATGGCGGACAAGCACGAGCAGGCCGAGCAGATGCGCGAAGACGTGCCGTCGACCATCGCGCGCTCCGACGACAAGGCGGTCCGCACGTACAAGAAGACGCTGGAGTCGGCGGAGGAGAGCTACGGCGACGGGGAACGGGCGCACCGCACGGCGTACGCGTCGTTGAAACACACCCATGAGAAGGTTGGCGACCACTGGGAGCCCAAGGAGCACAAGGGGCCCTCGGACCCGCAGGCGGCCCAGGGCACCCCGGCCTCCCGCGACCGGACCCGCCCGACCGCCCAAGGGGTCGACGCCAACGCAAGCACGGGGCACCTCGAGGACGTGGCCCGCCGGGTGGGCATCGACGATCCGCAGAACCTGACCAAGGATGAGCTGGTCCAGGCCATCGAGAAGGCCAACGCCCGGGCCACCGCCCGCGCCCGGCGGAGGTGAACGCCGAGCCGAGGGCAGCAGAATCCACCCCGTTCTTCCGTCGTCGGCTTTCGACCGCGCGTCGTGCGGATGGGCTCCGACCCGCGCCCCTCCAGCGGTGGACCGCTACGCATCATGGTTGGATGGCCGGGTGGGTTTCACGGTGACAGATGTTCCCGAGCGGGAGCGGTTCGAGGCGCGGGACGAGACGGGCGCCACGGCCGGCGTGGTGACATATCAGCTAACCGGCAACATCATCGCCTACACCCACACCGAGGTCGCCCCGGAATTCGAGGGACGTGGCGTCGGTTCGACCCTGGCCCGCGCGGTGATGGACCACGCGCGGGAGAACCGGCGAACCGTGGTGCCCATCTGCCCCTTCCTGAGCGGCTGGCTGGACAAGCATCCTGAGTACGACGGCATCGTGGCCCGATCGACCCGCAAGGTCAAATAGCGGGCCGCTCCGCCCGGTTCGCTCCCAGCATGACGCCGACCGGCACGACACCGGCCCTGGCCGGTTAGGCGCAGAGCCGGTGTCGTGTCCCGAGCCGGCGGCCTACTTCGGCGCCGGTGAGGCGTAGCCGACGATGGACGAGGCCCAGTTGTTGTACTGCGGGTGAGTCACCCCGTCCGACTGATTGCCGCCCACCACATAGTGGTTGCCATCGGTGCTGGTGTCGTAATACGACGTGACGATGGCGACGTGGTCGTAGGTGCCGTTGCCGTCCCAGTCGTAGACCACCGCGTCACCCTTGCGCGGGACGTAGCCGCTGCCCCGCCCGTGCCAGGTGCCGTTGTTGATGCCGTACGTCCTGAAGCTCCCGGCAGCCGCCGTGAGGCCGGTGTACTTCGCGCCGCCCCAGTAGAAGGCGAACTTCGCGAAGTCGGCGCACCAGGGTCGCTTGCGCCACGCCACCGGCCCCCAGGACTTTGTGCCGTTGCGGTACATGTAGCCGTCGGTGGTCTTGCCGCACTTGGCGTACGTGGCGGCGGTGCCGTCGTAGCGGTCGTTGGCCGGATCGGCCCAGAAACCGCTGTAGAAGTTGCAGTCCTCGGTCGACGTCTCGGACAGCCGCGCCTGGACGTCCGAATTGGTCGAAGTGTACTGCTCCCAGGCGATGTTGCCGACGTCGATGCCGAGCTGGGTGTCGCCTGCGGCGTACGCGGGGCTGGCCACGCCGAAAGCCGACGCCGCGACGGCGACCGCAGCGACCAGCGCCATGCGGATGCGTTTCATTGGTTCTCCGATTTCTGACTGACGGGATGGGTCGTCAGAAGTCTCGGCGCAGGGACTTGGGCGAGTCTTGAACGTGTCTTGAACGGCCCGGTGGTCAACGTGCTGTGGTGCGGTCAAGTTCGCGCAACGTGTCGGCCACCTGATCGGCGTTCGGATGGTTGAGTTCGCGAAGAATGGTCATCGCCTGCCGCAGAAAGTTCCGCGCGACGCCCGGTTCGCCGGCCGCACGATGGCTCGCACCCAGATGCGTCAGGATTTCGGCCTCGTTGTACCGGTCTCGAAAGCCGCGGACCAGCTCCAGGGCCCTCTGGTAGCACGCGTTGGCGTCCGCGTGCCGCCCCAGGTGGTGATACGTGTAACCCAGGCTGTCCCAGGCGCCCGCCTCGCCATGCCGGTCGCCGATCTCCCGGTTGAGCTCAACCGCCCGCTCGCAGTACGCCAGTGCCGCGTGGTGGTCGCCGAGCTGCGCATGCAGCCACCCGGCGTTGTTGACGGCCATGGCCTGCCCGGGCCGGTGCCCGGCCTGCCGATAGAGCTCGAGGGCCAGTTCGTTGTGCTGGAGCGCGTCGGACCAGCGGTCCTGTTGGTTGTAGACCCAACCGAGCCCACGGTGAGTGTGCGCCTGGCTCACCGGGTCGCCCAGTTTCTCGAACAGGGCGAGTGCCTTCCGATGGTGCCGGTGGGCCTCGTCGAGTTCACCGAGCTGCGTGTAGGCCACCCCCAGGCTGCGGTGGGAGCCTGCCTGCCAGCTCCGGTCGTCCAGGCGGTACGCCGCGCGCAGCGCCGCGAGCTGGGTCGTCGTCCAGTCGCGCCAGTGCCCCTGTTCGTCGAGGTAGCTCTCCAGCGTCCAGGCCAGCTGCCAGGCGTACGCGTCGAGGCCTTTCTGGGCCGCTCGTTCGAGGATGCCGAGCAGTACGGCGTGCTCGGTGTTGAACCAGGCCAGCGCTTGGCCCTGGTCGGCGATCGGATCGAGGGTGAGCTGGCGCTCCGCGGGCGGCAGTGTGATCGGCTCGCGTAGCGGGTCGAGCAGGCGCGCAGCCGCGTGTGCGGTGTGCAGGTAGTGGTCGAGCATGCGATGCAGGGCGGCCTGCCCGGCCTCTGGGAGCTCGCGCTCGACCTGCTCCGCCGCGTAGAGGCGGACCAGGTCGTGCAGGCGGTATCGCGTCGACGTCTGCTGGTGGACCAGGTGGGCTTCGTGCAGCTCGTGCAGCAGCCTTCGGGTTTCTTGCGCGGGCAGGCCGTTCAGGCTCGCCGCGGCCCGCAGGCTGACCTCAGGACCGGGGGTGAGACCGAGCAGCCGGAACACCCGGGCCGCCCGGGGCTGCAGCGCTCGCGTAGAGGCAGCGAAGACCGCGCGCAGATCCGCGGTCAACTCGCCGGCAGTCAAGACGTCCAGCCGCGTCGCCTCCTCCGACAGCTCCTCGACGAGCGTCCGGAGCGGGAGGTCCGGGTGCATCGCCGCGCGGGCCGCGACGATGCTCAGGGCCAGTGGCAGACCATGGCACCGGTCCAGCAGCGCCGCGACGCTGTCGGGCTCCTCCGCGACCCGTCGCGCCCCGAGCCGGCGGGACAGCAGGTGGTGGGCTTCGTCGTCGGTCAGCACATTCAGGGTGAATCCCTGCGCGCCCTGCGCGACGAGTCCGCCGAGACGACGGCGGCTCGTCACCAGCACGGTACAGGTCGGGCTGCCGGGGAGCAGCGGGACGACCTGCGCCGAGTCGTGAGCGTTGTCCAGCACGATCAGCATTCGCCGGCCCGCGATCAGGCTGCGGTAGAGGGCCGCCAGCGCGTCCAGGCCGGCCGGGAGCGCCTTGGGTGGTACGGCGAGGGCGTCGAGGAAGCCGCGCAGGGCGACCAGCGGCGGTACCGGCTCGGCCGAGGGATCGAAGCCGCGGAGGTTGACGTAGAGCTGGCCGTCAGGGAAGCGATCCAGATTGTCGTACGCCCAGCGCAGGGCCAGCCATGTCTTGCCGATGCCGCCGATTCCACCGATCACCGCTACGGCGACGGCCTCCGCTCCGCCGGCCTGACCAAACAGGACGCTGGACAGTTTGTCGAGTTCGCGGACGCGGCCGGTGAACAGCGGCGGCGGCGCCGGCAGCTGCCGGGGCATCGGGTAGGGCACTGTCGTCCCGGTGGCCGGCGCGGCGAGTGCCGGCTCGCCATTGAGGATTGCCAGGTGCAACTCTCGCAGTTCGGGCCCAGGGTCGACTCCGGTCGCGTCCGCCAGAAGACGCCGGAGCCGGTCGTAGTGATCGAGCGCCTCGGCCTGGCGGCCGGAGCGGTAGAGGGCGCGCATGAGCTGTCCGGCGAGACGCTCGTCCAACGGGTGGGCTTGGGCCTCCCGCAGCAGATCTGGCAGCAGTGACGCGTGCAGCCCCAGCCGGAGCGCGACCTCCGTCCGGTCCCGCTCGGCGGCGAGCCTTTCCTGCGTGAGAGCCTCCCGCATCTCGTTGAGCCACGGGGTGTCCAGCCGGGCGAAGGGCTCGCCGCGCCACAGGCCGAGGGCCTCGTCGAAGCGGCGCAACGCCGCCTCGTCGTCGTCCACGGCGCCGGCCCCGGCGACCAGCTCGCGGAACCGGTGCAGGTCCACCGCGGCCGGCGCCACGGTGAGCAGGTAGCCGCCCGAGCGGCGGGAAATGCTGACGCCCTCGGCTTCGTCAAGGCAGGACCGCAGCCGAGACAGATAGCTGTACAGCGAGTTCACCGCACGTTGCGGACGACGGTCGGCCCAGACGCGGTAGAGGAGCTGGTCGACGTGGACGACGCGATTCGCCTCTATGAGCAGAACCGCGAGAACGCTGCGCTGCCGGGCGTGACCCAGATCGACGAACGCGCCGTCGATTACCGCCTCCACCTCGCCCAGCAGCCTGAACTCCACCGACACCGTCCCCCGCTGTCGTCCATTCCCGGCTTGACCAGGCGATTCAAGATTTGCTCAAGAAGCCCCTCCAGTGTACGCGTCAACATTCACCTACTCGAATGGCGCCGGCCCAGCGCCTACCTACTGAGACGGACGTCGAAACGGGCCCCGCGACTCCGAGGAATCGCGGGGCCCGCCGGCGCCGGCGTGACGTGCACCGTCAGCTATTCGGGCCGCCGTTGTGGGCAGCGCCGGAACCAGCGGTGTCATCCGTTGGCGGAAACCTCGAAGACCCGGCTGCCACTGACGAACGTGGATCCTTCGTAGTTCGCGATGGTGAACGTGATGTAGCCGGACTCGGCGATGTCGAGGTCGATGTCGACGCAGTTGCCGTAGCCGGGGTAGTAGTGCTTGTTTCCGCTCCACGCACCACCGTTGATCGCATAGTTGACCACCGGGTGGTGGTTGTTGCCGCTGTCACAGACCCAGAGATGCTCGCCGTAGGGCGCGAAGCAGGCGAAGGCGCCGCCGTCGTACGAGTAGCCGCCGTAGCAGGCTGACGGCGGGGTCGACGTGGCCTGCACCGACGGCGCGGCAGCCGAGGCCGGCGCGACGAACGTCAGCACGGCACCGAAGGCGAGGGCGATCACCGTCGCGATTCGCGGAAACTGCATTGGAACCTCCTGTGAGTTGCCCCGGACGTCCGGGTGTCTGCATCAGAGGCTGCCGGTGGAGGTGTGGAAGAACCTTGTGCGGAGGTTGAATCACCTGATGAAGCCACAAGACTTCCGCCTTCATCAACGGCGGCCAGCTGATCGAGACCGCTGACAGTGTCAGCAGGGGGCTGATGGGCCGGCCGGGTCGGTGGCTCGGGGACCAGACGGCCTGGGTAGCTTCCCTGTCATGAGTGAAGACACCTTCCGCTCGGTGGAGATCGAGCGCACCAGTGTGGGGAACTACGTCGTACGGAATGTTCGCGGCGGATCGCTGCCGATGGGCACGGGCGAGGACGGCAGCTTCACCCCGGTCGAACTTCTTTTGGCAGCCATCGGCGGCTGCACCGCGATCGACGTGGACCACATCACCAGCCGCCGCGCCGAGCCGACCCAGTTTGCCGTCGAGGTCACCGGCGACAAGATCCGGGACGAGGCCGGAGGTAACCGGATGCAGAACCTCAAGGTCGAGTTCACCGTGACGTTCCCGGTGGGCGCCGACGGCGACAAGGCGCGCGAGGCGCTGCCACGATCGCTGCAGCAGTCGCACGACCGGCTCTGCACCGTCTCCCGTACCGTCGAACTTGGCACTCCCGTCTCGATCGTGGAGGCCGCCGGTTCCATCGGGGACTGAGCTTTCCGCAGGCTCTGGGCGGCGGCGCGGTCGATCGCAGCGAGGCACGGCCCCGCACGCAGTCCAGCAGTGCCTCCTTCGGCCCCGGCCGCGCGCCCAGCGCCGCTCGACGATCGCCACCTCGGTTCATCAAGGTGGCACAACACCAGTTCTCCCTCGCGCTGCCGATGCTGGCCAGGGCCCGGAGCGCCGTCGTGGGTGTTCGGCATCGGCATGGAGCAGCGGGCCGCGCAGTAGTCGGGTTCCGGCAGCGATCCGGCGCCGCTGCGCCACCGCCGGTGTCCACCAAGGCAACTCCACAAGCATCGCAACGGAGTGGAGCGCCTGACGGCAGGCATGTCTACTGCGCGTACCCGCTGTTCGGTGTCGCCGCTCAGCGTCGCATCGGGCCGGCTACGAACAACCGTCTCGGTCGGTGGTCGGTCAAGGCAGGATCTCGACGTACCCGTCGGTTCCGTGCACGCGAATCCGCTGGCCGTCCTTGATCAGCTTGGTCGCACGTTCCACACCGACGACGGCGGGCAGGCCGTACTCCCGGGCGATCACCGCCCCGTGGGTCATGAGGCCGCCCACCTCCGTCACCAGTCCCTCGACCGCGACGAACAGGGGAGACCAACTCGGGTCGGTGTAGGGGGTGACCAGGATGTCGCCTGGTTCGAGATCGGCCTCGGCCATGTCCAGGATGACGCGCGCCCGGCCCTCGACGATCCCGCCGGAGACCGCGAGGCCGACCAGCGCGCCGGCCGGCACACCGTCGCGTCGGTACGCCCCGGCGATGCCCTCACCTTCCGAGGTGAGCACCCGCGGCGGTGTGAGCGCCTGATACGACCGGAACTCGTCCTTCCGCCGCTGGATGAGCTGATCATCTGCCTGGTGCGTACGGACGACGTCGTGAAGCTCCTGGAACGTCAAGTAGAAGATGTCCTCCTTCTCACGGAGCACGTCGGCGTGCACGAGGCGCTCGGCCTCTTCCAGCAGGGCCCGCTTGTAGACGAAGTAGCGGCTGACAATGGCGTACTTCGGATACTCCCGGTACCCGATGAAGGTGCGGACCCGGTCGATCATCCGCTTGGTCTCTTCGGCCTTGCGCTGCCCGTCCGGCAGGGCCCGCAGCTGCTCCAGGACGTCCTGTTCCTTCTTCGCCGCCGCCTGGCGCCCCTGCTCGAAGCGCCGCCTGCTCGCGCCCGGGTCGAAGTTCCTGATGTTGTCGAGGATGACGGGCACGAGCGTGCTGGGGCGTTCGCTCCAGCGCGGCCTCGTGATGTCGATCTCGCCGACGCAGCGCATGCCGTACCTGTCGAGGTAGGCCCCGATGGCGTCTCGCGCTTCTGGGCCGCCCGGGAGCTTGGCCAGCTCATCCAGGAAGCCCTCGTCCTCGACCTCCTGCAGGAAGGCCACCACCTCCGGATGCGGGCGGATGACGTCGGCGACGTCCAGGAGCGCCAGACCCATCTCCGACGTGACGTTGTGGGGCGCGGACAACGTGAGCGTGTCGGCCGCGTTCTTCTCGCCCAGCCACGCGTGCAGTTGCTCGTTGAGCCACCACGTGGCCTCCATCCCCGCCATGATCACCTGCATGGTCTGCGGATCACGCAGGAGCCGCTTGTGCTCCTCGAAGGCAGCCAGCAGGAAGTCGAACAGCGCGGGCCCGGACTTCGTCCCGATGTCGCGCTGCAAGGTGGCGATGGACGCCTCGCTGCGTTCGATCAGGTCGGTGACGATGGCCGGATCGGTCTCGATCGGGGCGGGCGCGCCGCCGGCGGGCGGCCCCGCGGGAGCCTGATCGGGGAGCGACGGGATGAAGTCGCCGCGGTCGATGACGGTCTCCAGCGCATCCCTGGTCAGCGGATCGGATCGTCCCGCGAGCTCCAGCAGCCTGGCGCGGCTCGCAGGCGATGCCAGTTGCCGGGTGGCGTCGACGAACAGTCTCCCACCGGCGTCCTGCATCGGCGCGAGGGCCGTCAGCTGCCACATGGAGAGCCCCAGAGGTTTCATGGCGTCCGTCATCATCTGCTGATGACCGACGGAGAGGTAGACGTGGTTCTCTCCGTCGCCGGTCTCGGGGACGGGAAACAGCGTGGTGATCGGCCGGCTCTGGACGATCTGGAAGCCGTCGTCGACCAGGCACCATTCGATGTCCTGGGGGTGGCCGAAGTGTGCTTCGATCCGCCGGCCCAGCTGCACCAGCCGCACGACCTGCGCGTCCGTCAGCGCCGGCTGGTCCTGCCGCTCCGGGTCGATCTCCTGTTCCGTCGTCCCGCCCGCCGGCAGGGCGTGGATGGCGAGCCGCTTGGTGGCGATCGCCCTGTCGATGAGCTCATCGTCCCGCACCTTGTAGGCGTCCGCGTTCACCAGCCCGGAGACCAGAGCCTCGCCGAGGCCGAAGCTGGCCTCCACGGAGGCGACCTTCCGGTTGGACGTGACGGGGTCGGCCGTGAACAGGACGCCGGCCGCCTGCGGGAAGACCATCTTCTGCACGACAACGGCCATGTGGACCGCGCGGTGGTCGATGCCGCTCCGCTGACGGTAGGTCACGGCCCGCTCGGTGAAGAGCGAGGCCCAGCAGCGCCTGACGTGCCGGAGGATCGCCGCCGGCCCCATGACGTTCAGGTACGTGTCCTGCTGGCCCGCGAACGAGGCCGTCGGCAGGTCCTCCGCCGTCGCGCTGGATCGGACGGCGTAGGCAGCTTCCTCACCGAGCTGGGCGAGAGCCCGGGTGATCGCCGCCGCCAGCTCCCCGGGGAGGGGGGTCTCTTCGATGGTCCGGCGGATCTCCGCGCTGAGCGTGCGGATCGCCGCCCGATCGTCCGGGTTCAGGCGCGACAGCTGATCGAGCCGGTCGTCGATCGACGGCGCTTCGGCCAGGATCCGGCGGAAGGCGTCCGTCGTCACGCAGAAGCCAGCCGGCACGCGAAGGCCGTCGATCCGCGACAACGCCCCCAGGTGCGCGCCCTTGCCGCCGGCGATCGCGACCCGCGTCTCGTCGACCTCGTGCAGACCCAACACGTACTGCTCGCTCATCGCGCTACCTCCGTGTCGGCCGTCCTCCGCTGAACTCCACTGACCGGATGGGTCACCGGCGTCTCGCATTCGAGCGAACCTCTTGGGGTCGTACTCATCTCGCCTTGCCTTTCCCGCTTACTGCCGGCCGGCGGCTCCGCCCCGCCGGGCGGCGCGCACACCCGCATCGCTGCGCCGATCGGACGGACTCGCACCCCCGCGGCCACCAGTCTTTCGAGGCCACCGCGCCCCACATAGGTTGACAACAACACCCGCACGTCGTGCCCCATTTCTCCGCCCGTTCCCGGGTCCGGCCGACGATTCTGCGGCACGACCCGGGTCTTGCGGCAAGGCCCCCGGTGCGATATACGTTAAAGTGGGACGGCTTACCTGTTGTTCTTCCCCGCTGCGGACAGAAACCGTTTCTCGCAAATCGGTGGAGTGGCAAATTCGGCGGTGCGCGCCGGGGTCGCTCTTTCCGTACTGGTCAACGGTGGGGCCGCCGCCCACGCGATCGGTGCCCGGTTCGAACGCGGCGCCCTGGTCGAGCGCCCCGAGGCCCGCGCCGCCTGATCGACGTCACCGGAGCCGGACGACGAGATCGGCGACGTCAGCGAAGACTCGGTCTCCGGCAGCCGCGGCGGCGGGCGAGACGGTGTCGAGGGTGAGGAATCCGTGCACCATGCCGGCCTCGCAGCGGTGCCGGACCGGAACGTCCGCGGCCGCCAGCCGGGCCGCATAGGCGTTGCCCTCATCCCGAAGCGGATCGTGTTCCGCAGAGACGACAACGGCGGGCGGCAGCCCGCTGAGGTCCGCGGCGAACAGCGGACTGACGTCGGCGGCGGCGCGCCGGGAGGGGTCCGGGACCCATTGCTCGGCCCCCCATGCGACGTCGTCGGTGGTCAGGCCCCAACCCGTGGCCTTCGTCCGCGCGCTGGGACAGGAGAGTGTCAGATCGGTGTTGGGATACACCAGGATCTGAGCGGCCGGCAGTGGGCCGCCCTCGTCCCGCAGGCGCAGGCAGGCGAGCGCGGCGAGGTTCCCGCCGGAGCTGTCGCCCATGACGACCGGCGGGCCCCCGATGCCGGCGCTCGAACCCCCGCTTGTCGCCGCCCACCGGATGACGTCCACGCAGTCATCGACCGCGGCCGGCCACGGGTGCTCCGGAGCCCGTCGGAAGTCGACGCTCAGCACGGCCGTACCGGTCCTGAGCGCCAGGCGGCGACACGCCCGGTCGTGCGACTCAAGATCGCCGATTGTCCACATCCCGCCGTGGAGGAACACCACCAGGGGCTGAGCCGACGGCGACGGCCGGTAGAGGCGCGCTCCCACGGCGGCCGAACCGACCGCCAGATTCTCGACCCGGGCTATCTCGGGCCCCGGGGGGCGGGCTTCGACACGGAGCCGTTGCGCGCGTCGCAGAGCCGCCGCTCCCACCGCACGGGCAGGAGGCCCGGGATCCTGCCGGACGGCCTCGACGAAGGCGGCCAGTTCGGCATCGGCGAGCGGGGAGCTGATCGGTTCGGCCATGCCGGGCAGGATCCCATGATCCCGTACGGTCCCGTCCGGAGATGACCCTCCGACCCACGACAAATGACAGCTTCTCCGCGCGGGCTCCAGCGCCTGACTGTCAGTCGTAGAGCTCGGGCCGCCACAGAGTCTCTTCTCGTCGATCCATCTCTGGCGGAGCCTGAAGCAACGGATGGTCCCGTAGCCGGCGAGATCGTTTCCTGGTCAGGTGGTGCCGTAGTCGCCGGATGCCCTCCGGGAGGCGGATGCAGATCCAGAGCAGGGCCAGCGACGCCGCAAGGTTGAGCAGCGCGATGCACAGGAGGCTGGCAACGAGACTCACCATGGGCAGTCCTAGCTGTCCTGCTGTCGGCGCACCATCTCGGTGATCCAGACGGGCGCGAACGGAGAGGTGCAGCCCGGGGAGGTCGGATAGTCCTTGAGCACCGCCAGGCGCTCGCCGATGCCGATAGCGCGGGCGCGGTGCTCGGCGTGCTCGATCCCGATCTGCGCCAGGCAGTGGTTCATCGCCCACTGCAGGCGATCCGGGGCGTCCTTCATCTCCGCCTCGATGACGTCGAGCAGCGCTGCGAGGTCGAGGCCCTCGGGCTTCCTCGCCACGCGTTCGGTGGTCAGCGCCCAGCCGGCACTCGCGACCGCCGGATCCGGATCGGCGGACCAGGCCAGGCGCAGCTCCTCGGAGTGCGGGTTCTTCTTCACCACGTTGTTCACGAGCCAGTCGTGCACCTTGGGTGTGCGCGCCTCGCGCAGCATGACGTCCAACTCGTCACGCTCGAACGCCTTCGGGCGGCAGACCAGGATCGCCAGCAGTCGCGCTGCGGTGTCACCCGTCTCCCAGAGCTGGCACGCCAGCTCCTGCTGCGTCTTCAGCCGCTTCGCGAGGGCGCGCAGCTTGCCGAGGTTCACGCCGTGATCGTCACCGTGTCTCTCGTTCACCTCGCGGGTCTTCGGGTCCTCCAGCTCGGCCAGCTCGGCCATCACCTCGGCCAGCGTCGTGTCGGCCACCTCAACCTCCTGCCATCACGTGCGAGACGCAGCGTACGACGGAGAACAGCGCAGGTCGTGCGCGCCCGGGTTCGGCGGCAGGCACCGGGTCGACACCGCAGGCGGCTCCCGCCGGGTCAGCGGTGCCTGCGGATGCGGTCCCAGGTGCTCGGGGATTCGAGCCGTACGCCGGACTGGAGCGGGGTCGTGACGGGCTTGCCGCCGCCGGCGACGGCGGTGACCCGGCCGTGTTCGGTGCCGGCGGGCAGCTCGGCCGGCACGGCCGGGATGTCGGTGTCCAGCTTGACGCGGAGGCCGGGCCAGCCGACCACGGACAGGTCCTTCGCGGCCTGCAGCGTGGTCTCGGCGCCGAGCGGCCCGCGTACGGTGGCGACCGGGTCGCCGGCCCGCACGACCGGGTGGAGCTTGATCGTGGAGGTGGCGCTGCGGATCAGCGAGCCGGTCACCCGGAAGACCCGCTCCAACTGGACCGGGGTGTTCGCGCCGGGCTGCCCGAGGACGGCACCCACGACGGTGATCTTACGGCCGCCGACGGTGACGACGAACGCGAACGACAGGCATCCGCCGGCCTCGTCGGTGGACCCGGTCTTGATCCCCACGACGCCGTTGCGGCCGACCAGCGAGTTGTAGTTCTTGACCTCGCCGGCGACGGGCAGGGTGGCCTTCTTCTGGGCCACGATCTCCGCGAACGCGGGTAACGCCATCGCCTTGCGGGCGAGGATCACCTGGTCGGCGGCGGTGCTGACGGTCGCCGGACTGAGCCCGGACGGGTCGGTGTAGCGGGTGTCCCGCATGCCGAACTCGGCGGCCGTGTCGTTCATCTTGTCGACGAACGCGTCGATGCTGCCGGCGTCCCAGGCGGCAAGGATCCGCGCCATGTTGTTCGCCGACGGCAGCAGCACCGCCTGGAGCGCCTGCCGCTCGGTGAAGACCGCGCCCGCGGTGACGCGGATGAGGGACTCGCCGCGCGCGAGCTCGCTCGGGTACGCGGCTGCCTGCGCCGCGCTGACCGTCAGCTTCGGCCCGTGCTCGCCCCGGTCCAGGGGATGTGCGGTCAGGATGACGTACGCGGTCATCACCTTGGCCACGCTTCCGATGGGCAACGGCTCGCTGCCGCCCGAGGTGCCGATGGATCCGACGCCCTCCACGTAGAGGGCGGCCTGCCCGGACTGCGGCCACGGCACCGTCGGCGCCTTGCCGGGGACGACGGTCGACGCGGGCAGCGTCCGCGTGACGGTCGGCGCGGGCAGCGGGTGGCGCAGCGGTTCGACCGCCACCAGCGCGGCGGCGAGCAGGAGCAGGGCCATCAGGATGCTGATCAGCAGCGGGAGGCGCCGCCGGCGGCGGCGTGGCGGCGGGACCCGCGGGATCACCTGGGTCGTCGCAGAGTCGAGCATCCTGATGTCTCCCCGTGGGGTGCGTCGCGCGGCTCGGCAGGCGCCGGCGTGCTGATCTCGGTATCACCGGTGTGGTCACCTGGTCAAGGCGGTGCCCGGCGTCGCGCGGCCGGTCGTCGCGGTGGCACGTGCCGCCCGGTGGGTGCGGGGTCGGGACCTACGAGGCCAACCGCTCACCTGCGTGGCGACCTGATCCTGCGAGTCCGACCCTGCCGTCTGACGGGTTGATCTCCGCCCAGACGGCATCGAGGGAGAGGCCGAGAACGTCGGCGATCGCGGCGATGGTCGGGAAGGCAGGGGTGGCTACGCGACCGGACTCGATCTTCCGAAGGGTCTCCGGTGAGACACCTGCGTCCAGCGCGGTGTGGAGCATCGATCTCTCCCCCCGGGCACGTCGCAGAAGGGCGCCCAGGCGCTGCCCGCGCTCGACCTCCGCGGGAGTGAGCGGAAACCTGACCATGACGCGATTCTAGTACCGGGATAGTATGGCCGGGATATTTATTGGTCGCACGAGTAAGGCGCCGCATGATCGAGATCCTGGACCCCACCGAACTGCCGCGAGCCAGGGAGGCCGGCGCCCTGGTCGCCCACATCCTGCGGACGCTGCGCAGTCGCTGCGGGGTGGGCACGAACCTTCGGGACATCGACCGGTGGGCACACGACATGATCACCGAGGCCGGAGCGGAGTCCTGCTACGTCGACTACGAGCCGTCCTTCGGACGCGGGCCGTTCGGCCACTACATCTGTACGTCGGTCAACGACGCGGTGCTCCACGGACGGCCGTACGACTACACGCTTGCCGACGGCGACCTGCTGTCGCTCGACCTCGCCGTCTCCAGCGGCGGGGTCGTCGCCGACTCCGCCGTCAGCTTCATCGTGGGCGACTCGAAGCCCGCGGAGAGCGTCGCCCTGATCGACGCGACCGAGCGGGCATTGAGCGCGGGGATCGCCGCGGCCGGACCGGGGGCTCGCATCGGTGACATCTCCCATGCCATCGGCTCGGTCCTCCGCGGGGCGGGATATTCGATCAACACCGAGTTCGGCGGTCACGGCGTCGGATCGACGATGCACCAGGACCCGCACGTCTCCAACACGGGGCGGCCCGGTCGCGGCTACCGGCTGCGCCCCGGGCTGCTGCTGGCACTGGAGCCGTGGGTCATGGCGGACACCGCCGAACTCGTCACCGATGCCGACGGCTGGACGCTCCGGAGCGCGACGGGCTGCCGGACCGCGCACAGCGAGCACACGATCGCCATCACCGACGACGGAGCCGAGGTTCTCACCCGCTAGACCCGGCCGGACAGGTACTCGCCACGTCGCTGCGGGTCGAACTTCTCGATCGCGTACCGCAGCATGACCCGCGGCATCTCCCGGTAACGGGAGGCCAGAAACTCCTCCTCGGCCGCCCGGTCGCGGTTGCCCACCTCGCGCAGCATCCAGCCCACCGCCTTGTGGACGAGGTCGTGCGGGTCGCGCAGGAGCCGATCAGCGAGGCGGAAGGTCCAGTCGAAGTCGCCGGCCCGGATGAAGGCAAACGTCGCCATGACGGCGATGCGCCGGTCCCACACCAGGCTCGACGCGGCCAACCGGTCCAGGACGCTCCGGTCCTTGTCGATCAGCCAGGGCCCGACGATGTACGGGGCAGACGAGTCCACCAGGTCCCAGTTGTCGATGTGGGCGGTGTTGGCCAGGACGACGTCGACGATCTGGCCGCGTTCGGTCTCATCGCCCTTGGTGAACTTCCGCACCAGGATGAGCAGCGCCGTGAGCCGCTCCTCGTGCACGCCGCCGGTCAGCAGCTCCGCCGTGTCGGCCAGGGAGAGGTCGCGCCAGTACCGGGCGGCCACCCGGCGCTGCTCCGGCACGGAAACACCGATGGCTGTGTCACCCTCGCCGTAGCCGCCCGGGACCATCTGCAGGAACCGGCTCGACGCCTCCGCCCGACGCGGGTCGGCGAGGCTGGCGAGTTCCTGGCGGACGCCGGCGCTCGTGGCCATGACTGTGCAACCTACCGCGACCGCTGGTGCCCACGGTGCCGCCGGCGACGGCGTACCGGCATCCCGCCGGCCGGCTGTCACCGGCGACGCGGCGTTATCAACCCCGCCTCGTACGCCCACACGACCAGTTGGGCGCGGTCGCGGCAGTGCAGCTTCGTCATCGCCCGGTTGACGTGTGTCTTGGCGGTCAACGGACTGATCACCATGCGTCCGGCGATCTCGTCGTTGCTCAGTCCCCGGGCGACGAGCTCGACGATCTCCTGCTCGCGGGAGGTCAGCACGTCGCGTCCGGCCGCCGGGTCGGACGGTGGGGGACCGGCGACGAACTCGCTGATGAGCGTACGCGTGACCGCGGGGGCGAGCAGCGCGTCGCCGCGGGCCACGACGGCGATGGCCTGCAGCAGGTCGGCGGGGTCGGCGTCCTTGAGGAGGAACCCGCTGGCGCCCGCGCGGAGCGCGGCGAAGACGTAGGAGTCGAGCCCGTAGTTGGTGAGGATGAGGACGCGGACCGCCGCGAGGTCGGGCTCGGCGGCGAGGCGCCGGGTGGCTTCGATGCCGTCGAGTCCCGGCATCTGCACGTCCATCAGCACGACGTCCGGCCGCAGGTGCCGCGACAGCTGGACGGCCGAAGCGCCGTCGGCGGCCTCCCCGACGACCTCCAGACCGTCCTCCGCGTCGAGCAGTGCCCGGAATCCGGCCCGCATGAGCGCCTGGTCGTCGGCGAGCAGGACCCGGATCATCTCAGCCCCGATCCGTGGCGGGCTGGGCGGACGGGACCTCGCGCGAGCGCCCGGTCGTGCCGGCTCCGCCCAGCGGGAAGGTGGCCCGTACCACGAACCCGCCGCCGTCGCGGGCGACCGCCTGGAGCGTGCCGTCCAGTCCGGTGACCCGTTCCCGCATGCCGCGCAGGCCCACACCCGGTGTCACCGGCCGGGCCGGCGACGCCTGTCCGTCGTCGGTCACCGACACGGTCAGCTGCGCCGGGGCGTACTCGACGTGGATCTGGGCGGTGGCGGGGCCGGCGTGGCGGGCCACGTTGGTCAGGGCCTCCTGGACGACGCGATACCCGGCCTGGTCGACCTCGGCGGGCAGGTCCCGGGGCTGACCGGTGACGGTCACCTGCACCGGCACGCCGGCCGCCCGGGTCCGCTGGGCGAGTTCGCCCACCCGGGCCAGCCCGACGGGGTCCTCGTCGGAGGGTGCGCGCAGGACGTCCAGCGTCGCCCGCAGTTCCCGCATCGCGGCGCTGCTGGCCTCCTGGATCGCGAGCAGCGTGGCCGACGGTTCCTCGCCGTGCTTGCGGGCCAGGTGCACGGCGATCCCGGTCTGCACCTTGATCACGGAGATGTTGTGGGTCAGCGAGTCGTGCAGGTCGCGGGCGATACGCAGGCGCTCCTCGCCGGCACGGCGCAACGCCATCTCCTCGCGGGTGCGTTCCGCCTCGATCGCCCGCTGCTCGACCTGTTCCAGGTACGCCCGGTGCTGCCGCGCGACGAGCCCGGCGACGTTGGCCGCCACGAACCAGCCCAGCAGCAGGGCGGTCCGCTCGGCGATCTGCTGGCCGGGCCGGCCGGCGGGCGCGACCGAGATGTCGCGGGTCAGGAAGCCGCCGAGGAAGACCAGGCTGGTCAGCATGGCGGCGGACCGGTGCCCCCGCCAGGCGGCGAGGTAGACCACGCCGAGGACCGGGAACGCGGCCGACACCCCGGGGTGTACGCGGACGTGGACGGCCAGCATGGTGGCGGTCACCACGCCCAGCGCCACCACCGGGTACCGCCGGCAGACCGCCAGGGCCGCCGCCATGACCAGGACCAGGGCGACGTCGACCACCCGCACCGTGGCGGCGTCCGGCGCGAGCGCGGCGTCGCCCAGCAGGAGGACGCCGAGGGCGAGGCCGCTGAGGGCGTACGGCAGATCACGGCGCATGGCCGAACTGTAGAACGGCTGTCGTCGGTGGAGCATCCCGCGCCCGTGGTAGCTGGGCGTACCGCGGACGCGGTATCGGCGGCCGGGCAAGTGCCTGCGGCGGCACGACGCTTTCCCGGCCCGCCGAGGCGAGCATCGAGCCCATGACATACCGCTTCTTCACCCCCGCGAGAGCGGCGGGCGCGACCGGTCTCACCGCGGAGGTCTACCGGCAGCTGCGGGACGAGTTCCTCGGGCCGGTGCCCACCTTCCAGGCGCTCTCGGCCGTGCCGGAGCTGCTGGCCGCGACCTGGGCGCTGATGCGTGAGGCCCTGCTCGCCGGGGACGCGTCCCGGGTCGACCGCGAGCTCGTCGCGTCGGCGGTGTCCCGGGCCAACCGCTGCCGGTTCTGCGTCGACGCCCACGTGATGCTGCTGCACGCGCTCGGCGAGCACGCGCTGGCCGAGGTCATCGCCCGGGGCGGGACGCCACCGGAGCCGAGGCACGCCGAGCTCGTCCGCTGGGCCGAGGCCAGCCGCAGCCCCGCGTCCGCCGCCTGGACCGGCCGGTACCGCCCCGAGGTCACCGGCACCCTGCTCGCCTTCCACTTCATCAACCGGGTCGTGTCGGCGTTGCTCGACCCGGATCTGCTGCCCGGCGGCCTGCAACGGTCCCCGGTGGTGCGGTCGGTCGGGGGCCGGCTCTACGCCAGGACGGCCCGGGAGCCGAAGGAGCCCGGCCGCAGCCTCCCGCTGCTCGACGCCGGCACGACGGCGCCCCCGGCCTGGGCGGGGGACCGGCCGGTGGGCGTCGCGTACGCGACGTTGCGGACCGCCGCCCTGCGCGGCGGGGACCTCCTGGGGGACGTGGCCCGCCGCACCGTCGCGGCGACCGTGCGCTGGGAGGACGGACAGTTCCCGGCCCGGCCCGCGGAGTGGGCCGTCGATCTCGTCCGGGACGTGCCCGGCGCGGACCGCGTCGGGACCCGGATCGCGCTGCTGGCGGCGTTCGCGCCCAGCGGGATCAGCGCGGGCGACGTCGCCCTCTGGCGGCTTTCGCATCCGGGCGACGCCGACCTCGTGCGGCTGGTCGCGTACGGCGCGATCACGGCCACCGACCATGTCGCCCGGGCACTGTCCTCAGCTCACCTCTAGGAGGTCACCATGCGCAAGGTCTTCGTCGTCGTCAGCGCCCTGTCGCTCGCCTCGTTCGCCCTGCAGTTCGTCTTCGCCGCCGTGGGCGCGTTCACGAAACCCGCGGGCGACGGCGCCTACGCCCTGCACAGCCTCAACGGGATGGCGATCATCCCCGTCCTCACCCTGCTCACCGTCCTGTTCGCCGTGCTGGCGAAGGCGCCGGGCCGGCTCGTCGGGCTGGCCGTCCTGCCGCTCGGTCTCGTCGTCGTGCAGGCGCTCCTGGCCGCGCTCGCCAACGGGTCCACCGACGCGGCGGGCACCAGCACCCCGTTCGGCCTGACCATCGCCGGGCTGCACGCGGTCAACGGAATCGTCGCGGTGCACGTCGTGGTCAACGTCCTGAGGGGAGCGCGACAGCTGGCTCGCCCGGAACAGGCGGAAACCACCCCGGTGACCGTCCGGGAAGCGGAGCCGGCATGAGCACCGGCTCGCTGCTCGCGGCCGACCTGGTCATCGCGGTCCTCGCGGCCGCCGGATGGCTGGGCGGCGGCGCCGCGTCGGCCGCCCGACGCCGTCCGCTCGCACTGGGGCTGGCCGCCCTCGCGCTGCTCGCCACGCTCGCCCGCGCGATCACGATCACCGCGCTCGCCCGCGCCGGCTGGTGGTTCGCGGCGGAGAAGGTGCTCATCGCCGCGCCGCTCTCGCTCGCGGCGGTGGTCGTCGCCGGGCCGCGGCTGCTGCGGGCCCCGGGCGACATCCGGTCCGTCGCGGTCCCGCTTCTCTTCGCCGGGTACGCCGACAGCAGCGCCCTGCTCGTGACGGTCCTGCACGGCTACCCGGCGTCGGCCGACGCGGGCCTGCTCGCGGTCGCCGGGGTCGTCGGGGCGACCGCGGTGTCGTGGCGGCTGCTCGGCGCGCCTCCGTCCCGGACCGTCTCCCGGGCTGCCCTCACCGTGGCGGTCGCGGCACTGCTGGCCGGAACCGGGCTGGCCGCCGCCCCGGGGGCCGCTCCCGGCGTACCACATGATCACGGACCTGGGGATGCGCGGACCGTCGGCGAACCGACCAGGCGGGTGACCCTGACGGCCGCGACGGCGACGGTGAGGGCGAGCGGCCGGGACGTCGCGGCGTGGGCGTTCAACGGGCAGGTTCCCGGGCCGGAGCTGACCGCCACGGTCGGCGACGTCCTGGAGGTGAGGCTCCGCAACCGGGACATCGCGCGTGGTGTCACGCTGCACTGGCACGGGTACGACGTGCCGAACAGTCAGGACGGGGTGCCCGGCGTGACGCAGGCGGCGGTGCTGCCCGGACAGGAGTTCGTCTACCGGTTCCGCGCCGATCAGGCCGGCACGTACTGGTACCACACGCATGCGGTGTCCGACGTCGGCGTGCGGATGGGGCTCTACGGTGTCCTGGTGGTGCGCCCGGCCCCGGTGGCCGGCATCGACGTCACGGTGCCGGTGCACACCCTCGCCGGCATTCCGCTGCCGGCAACGAGCACGGAGCCGGTCGCGGCGGGGACGCCCGTGCGGCTGCGCCTGATCAACACCGACAGCACGACACACCGGTACGCCCTGGCCGGGACCCCGTTCCGGGTCGCCGCGATCGACGGATCCGACCTGCACGGCCCGACATCGCTCGCGGACACCGCCGTGCTGATCCCGGCCGGCGGACGCTACGACCTGGTGTTCACCGCGCCCGCCACGCCGGTGGCGCTGTTCGTCGACGGACGGGCGGTCTACTCGACCGGACCGGTGTCGAAGGCGACCGGCGGGTGGCCGGTGCTGGATCCGCTCACCTACGGTGCCGGTTCTCCGGTGCCGTGGTCCCGGTTCGACCGGAAGTTCACCCTCGTGCTCGACCGCGGCCTCGACCTGCACGGACTGCTGCCGCGATACGCCCACACCGTCAACGGCGCGGCCGATCCGGACATCCCGCCGCAGGTCGTACGCCTCGGCGACATCGTGAAGTTCACGATCGTGAACCGGTCTCAGGCCGTGCACCCGTGGCATCTGCACGGCCATCACGTCCTGGTGCTGTCGCGCAACGGAGAACCGGCGACCGGAAGTCCACTCTGGTTGGACTCCTTCGACGTACGCCCCGGTGACGTCTGGGAGGTGGCGTTCCAGGCCGACAACCCGGGGATGTGGGCCAACCACTGCCACAACCTGAAGCACGCCGACGCCGGGATGACGCTGCACCTGATGTACCTGGGGCAGCCGAACCGCTGACCGGTCTCAGTCGAGGCGCGGGCTGACCAGCGCGCCGGCCAGCTCCTGTTCGGCGTACTGGCGGGTGTCCCGGTCGGCGACCATGACCAGGTAGGCGTCCTGCCCGGTCGGGACCCGGGGAACCGGGAACCAGAACCGGCAGGTGCCGTCGGTGAGCGCCCGCGCGTCGGTCAGCCTTCCGGCGGCCATCCCGCCTGTGGTCATGATGAGTACCGGGGCCCCGTCCACGACGTCGGCATGGGCTCCGGTGCCGGCACAGCCGCCGAAGATCGTTTATCTCCGCAATCCCGTTCGGCGCATCGGGCCGCAGCCGTCCGCCCCGGGATCGGCAATCTCGGGAAAACTTGATTCATTCCAGAAGAGTGGGCTATGTTCGGGGCATGACGTCCGACTTCGAGGCCCAGCTGCGGGCGGTCTCGTTGCGCGTGACCCGGCCCCGGTTGGCGGTGCTCACCGCGCTGCACGACCACCCCCACATCGACACCGACACCGTGATCGCGCTGGTACGGGCGGATCATCCCACGGTGTCCCACCAAGCGGTGTACGACGTGCTTCGTGCGCTCACCGACGCCGGTCTGGTGCGCCGCATCCAGCCTGCCCGGGCGACCGCCCGCTACGAGTCGCGGGTGGGGGACAACCACCATCACGTCGTGTGCCGCTCCTGCGGCGCGATCGCCGACGTCGACTGCGCCGTCGGCCATGCTCCCTGTCTCACCGCCTCGGACGACCACGGGTTCGTGGTCGACGAGGCGGAGGTCGTCTACTGGGGCACCTGCCCCGACTGCGCGACCGACCGCACGTCCCAGTGATCCACCAGTTCGGAAGGAAGTAGATGAGCGACATCCAGGACAACGCTCCCTCCAGCGCGCAGGGCGTGGACAAGAAGGAGGCGGCCGGCTGCCCGGTCGCGCACGACTCCGTGACCGCGCACGGCAGCGAGAGCGAGAACCCGGCGATCGACTCGCCGACCCCGAAGACCGGGGGGCGTCCGCGCACCAACCGGGACTGGTGGCCCAACCAGCTCGACCTGTCGGTGCTGCACGCGCACTCGCCCAAGGGCAACCCGCTGGGGGCGGACTTCAGCTACGCCAAGGAGTTCGCCAAGCTCGACGTCGAGGCCCTCAAGCAGGACATCATCAACGTCCTCACCACCTCGCAGGACTGGTGGCCGGCCGACTTCGGCCACTACGGCGGCCTGATGATCCGGATGAGCTGGCACGCCGCGGGCACCTACCGCATCGAGGACGGCCGCGGCGGCGCCGGCGACGGTGGTCAGCGGTTCGCCCCGCTCAACAGCTGGCCGGACAACGCCAACCTGGACAAGGCCCGCCGGCTGCTGTGGCCGGTCAAGCAGAAGTACGGCCAGAAGATCTCGTGGGCCGACCTGCTCGTGCTCGCCGGCAACGTCGCCCTGGAGTCGATGGGCTTCAAGACCTTCGGCTTCGGCTTCGGCCGGGAGGACGTCTGGGAGCCCGAGGAGATCTTCTGGGGCCCGGAGGACACCTGGCTCGGCGACGAGCGCTACGCCTCCGAGAAGGAGATGACGCCCGGCGTCGGCGCGACCGAGATGGGCCTCATCTACGTCAACCCGGAGGGCCCGCGCGGCAACGCGGACCCCGCCGCCGCGGCGCACTTCATCCGCGAGACCTTCCGCCGGATGGCGATGAACGACGAGGAGACCGTCGCCCTCATCGCCGGTGGCCACACCTTCGGCAAGACCCACGGCGCCGGCGTCGCCGACGACCACGTGGGCCCCGAGCCGGAGGCCGCCCCGCTGGAGGCGCAGGGCCTGGGCTGGCTGAGCACCTACGGCAGCGGCAAGGGCGCCGACGCGATCACCAGCGGTCTCGAGGTGACGTGGACCGACCGGCCGACGCAGTGGAGCAACCGCTTCTTCGAGATCCTCTTCGGCAACGAGTGGGAGCTCACCACGAGCCCGGGCGGCGCCAAGCAGTGGGTCGCCAAGGACGCCGAGGCGATCATTCCGGACGCCCACGACCCGTCGAAGAAGCACAAGCCGACGATGCTCACGACCGACCTGGCGCTGCGCGTCGACCCGGCGTACGAGAAGATCTCCCGCCGTTTCCTGGAGAACCCCGACGAGTTCGCGCTGGCGTTCGCCAAGGCCTGGTACAAGCTGCTGCACCGCGACATGGGTCCGGTCAGCCGCTTCCTCGGGCCGTGGGTCCCGGAGCCCCAGCTGTGGCAGGACCCGGTTCCGGCCGTCGACCACGAGCTCGTGGGTGACGCCGACGTGGCCGCCCTCAAGGCGAAGGTCCTGGAGTCCGGCCTCACGACCGCTCAGCTGGTCTCCACCGCCTGGGCCTCCGCGGCGAGCTACCGGTCCACCGACAAGCGCGGCGGCGCCAACGGCGCGCGCATCCGGCTGGAGCCGCAGCGCAGCTGGGAGGTCAACCAGCCCGAGCAGCTCGCGACCGTCCTGCAGACCCTCGAGGGCATCCAGCGGGAGTTCAACGCCGCCGGCGGCGCGCAGATCTCGCTCGCGGACCTGATCGTGCTGGCCGGCTCGGCCGCCGTCGAGAAGGCGGCGCGCGACGCCGGCGTCGAGGTGACCGTGCCGTTCCGCCCGGGCCGCACCGACGCCAGCCAGGAGCAGACCGACGTCGAGTCCTTCGCGGTCCTCGAGCCGCGCGCCGACGGGTTCCGCAACTACCTGCGTGCCGGCGAGAAGACCCAGCCGGAGGTGCTGCTCGTCGACCGTGCCTACATGCTCAACCTGAGCGCCCCGGAGATGACCGTCCTCGTCGGCGGTCTGCGCTCCCTCGGGGCCAACGTCGGCGGCGCGCGGCACGGCGTCCTCACCGACCGGCCCGGCGTGCTCACCAACGACTTCTTCGCCAACCTGCTCTCCCCGGGCACCCGGTGGAAGGCGTCGGAGTCCGAGGAGCACGTCTACGAGATCCGCGACCTGGCCACCGACGAGGTGAAGTGGACCGCCACCGCGGTCGACCTCATCTTCGGCTCCAACTCCCAGCTGCGCGCCCTCGCCGAGGTCTACGCCAGCGAGGACGCCCGCGACAAGTTCGTGGCCGACTTCGTCGCAGCCTGGACCAAGGTCATGGAACTCGACCGGTTCGACCTCGCCTGACCGGCACCAACCGACGAGCCCGGTCGATCCACCAGCGATCGACCGGGCTCGCCCCTCGGTGCCCCGTCACCCGGCTTCCGGCGAACCGCCTGCCGCCGGTTGTCGGACACCGGCTGCTGCCAGCTCACGGTCGGGTACGGGTGCGGAATCCAGGCGGCGGGGCAGCAGCAGCGGGCTGGCGAGGATCAGCAGGCCCGCGACCGCGATGGCCGTGCGCGGGCTGGTGACGCCGGCGAGCAGTCCACCGAGCGCGCTCAGGACGGCGATGGCGGCGCTGCTGCTGATCGACCAGGCCGACAGGGTGCGGGCGATGCGGTCCCCGGGGGTGTGCTCCAGTCGGTAGGTGGCGAGCACCGGGTTGTACAGGCTCATGCTGATGATGATCGCGAGCTCGACGGCGATCACCGTCGCGAGGCCGGCGACACCGGGCTGCACGAAGGCGAGGCCGATCAGCCAGACCGCGCGCAGCGTGCCGACCGTACGGAGGATCCGGTGTTGGCCGTACCGCGCCACGACACGGCGGGCGAGGCGTGAGCCGATGAGCCCGCCGAGGCAGGGGGCGGCGAAGGCGAGGCCGTACTGCCAGGGCGGGAATCCGAGCTGGCGGAGCAGGAGCACGGCCAGCAGCGGCTCGGTGGCCATGATCAGTCCGCTGACGAGAAGCTGGTTGAGGTAGAGCGCCCGCAGGCCGGGATGGGCCAGGAGATGCCGCCAGCCGTCGAGCAACTCGCCGGCCCGGACCCGACTCCTGTCGGTTCGCCGCGGGGGTTCCTCCGAGCCGCGGATCGCCGTGACGCCCAGCGCGGACAACAGGTAGCTGAGCGCGTCGGCCACCACGGTGGTGACGGGCCCGAACAGGCCGATGGCCGCGCCGCCCAGCGGCGGACCGACGGCGATGGAACTCCACGTCGTCGACTCGAACCGCGCGTTGGCCACGAGCAGGTCGTCCGGCCGGACGAGCGCCTTGAGGTAGGCGCCGCTGGCCGCACCGAAGGCGATCTTGGCGGCGGCGACCACGGCCGACACGACAAGTAACTGGACGAAACTGAGCCGGCCGAAGGCGTAGGCGACCGGGATCGTCATCATGACCGCGAACCGGGCCAGGTCCATCCCGATCATCACCGGCCGCTTGCGGCGGAACTCCACCCACGGCCCGAGCGGCAACGCGATCAGCGCGCCCACCGCCGGCCCCACCGCGGACAGCGCGGACACCTGAGCGGGGCTGGCATCCAGCACCAGCACGGCGATCAGCGGCAACGCGCCGAACCCGAGCGCCGAGCCGTAGGCGCTGACCGCGTAGGACGCCCACAGCCATCCGAACGAGCGGCCCAGGGACCGTCTGGCCGCCATGCTCCGCACCTCCCCGCTTCGCCTCACGTGCCGTCGACCGCTGTGATCAAAGCAAGACCCGGGAGGGCGGATCAAACTCCGGGACCCGGCGATTCCAGAAGGCCTCGCGGCCGCACCCGACGCTCGACCGCACCGGCGTCGGTTCAGCCGACCGGCTGCGCGTGCGCCGCCGCGACCTCGCCGGTGCGGCGCGCTTCTCTTACTTCAGCCGACCGCCGCTGAGCCCGCCGTCGGTCCCGCGAGTGAGGACGCCTGCTTGAAAGAGCAGCACCTGGGGTACGGAAACCGGATGCCAGACGTGGGGGATCTCATCGGCGACCGTTATCGCCTGGTCGATCGGATCGCGGCCGGCGGCATGGGTGAGGTGTGGCGCGCTGTCGACCAGACGCTGAAGCGGACCGTGGCCGTCAAGGTGCTGCACAGCCGGGTCATGACAGACGCGAGTGCCGGTGAGCGTTTCCGGCGAGAGGCGCGGGCGATGGCGGCGCTGCGGCATCCCGGTGTCGCGGAGGTCTACGACTACGGCGAAACCACCCTGCCCGGCGCATCCGGTCTCGCCTTCATCGTGATGGCGTACGTGCAGGGCCAGTCGCTGTCGGAGCGGATCGCGGAGGCCGGTCGCCTCAGCGCCACCGAGACACTGTCGATCGTCGCGCAGACCGCCCGCGCCCTGCAGGCCGCTCACGATGTCAACGTGGTGCACCGTGACGTCAAACCGGGCAACCTCATCATCGAGCCGGACGGGCACGTCGTCCTCGTCGACTTCGGCATCGCGCTGTCTCCGGACGCGACAGAACTGACGGCGGCGAACCAGGTTGTCGGCACGGCCCTCTACATGGCGCCGGAGCAGCTGACCAGAAGCGGCGTCATCGGTCCCGCCGTGGACATCTACGCGCTCGGGTGCGTGGCGTATCACTGCCTCGCCGGCCGTCCTCCGTTCGCCGGTGACAACCCCGTCGCCGTGGCGCTGCGCCGCCTCGAGGAGGAGCCGCCCCCGCTGCCCGATGACGTCCCGGCAGCCGTCCGCGACCTGGTCGCCTCCGCCATGGCCAAGAACGCCGATCATCGGATTCCGACCGCCGCGGCCATGGCCGCCACCGCGGACGCGATCGCCGACTCAGCCGATGGGCGGACGGCTACTGCGCTCGCGGCTCCGGCCGTACCGCGAGCCGCCAGCCCCACGACGCGCCAGCTACCGCTGGTCGCTGGACCCCCCGCGCGGGCGGCCGGCCGACGGCGGGCGGTCGCCGGCATCGTCCTGGCGCTTGCGGCCGCTGCGGCAGCCGCCGTGGCGCTGGCTGATCCCGCCGGGTGGTCGCCCGGCCCGTCCGGGGTGCCACCGCCGTCCGTGGTCCGGTCAGATCCGAATTCCGGCGGCGGTGACTCTCCGCGCACGCCGACAAGAGCGCGGAACGCACCCGCCGACCCGGACCTGACCACGCCCGCGTCCCGATCGTCCGAACCTGGGCCCGCCGGCTCCCTGCGGTCACGCGACAACGGGCCTGCCGCGACATCCGCTACGCCGTCGCGAGCCCGTTCCAGCGGACCGTCCGTGGAACCGACGGGAGAGCCGACCGGTGAGCCTCGTTCGCAATCCGCCTCGCCGTCGCCCCAAACAACCAATTGATGATCCGCCGCCCTGCCTCACGGCGCACGGCTGGACCCGCACCGCCGGTGAGGCTCAAGCTTCTGGTTATCGGTCGGGCTGCCCTACCGGGACGGCAACACACAGAACTCGTTGCCGTCGGGGTCGGCCATCACCACCCAGCTGGCGTCGCCCTGGCCGATGTCGATCCGAGTCGCCCCGAGGGAGAGCAGACGGTCGACCTCCGCCTGCTGGTCGCCGTCGACAGGTGGAACGAGGTCGAGGTGCAGTCGTTGCTTGCCCGTCCTCGGCATCAGCGGGGGGCCACCCCAGGTGATCTTCGGACCGCCGAGCGGTGAGCGGATCGCGGTCTCCTGGTCCTGGTCCCAGACCAGCGGCCACCCCAGCGCCTCGCTCCAGAAGTAGCCGACCTCCTGCGTGCCGTCGCAGGACAGCGCTCCGATGAATCCGCAGCCGGCGAGGAAGTTGTTGCCGGGCCCGATGACGCAGAACTCGTTGCCGTCGGGGTCGGCGAGCACCACATGGTCCTCGTCCGGGCGTTGGCCGATGTCGATGTGCCGCGCGCCCAGTTCCAGCGCCCTGGCGACCGTCTGCCGCTGGTCTTCCAGCGAGGTGCTCGTCAGGTCGAAGTGCGACCGGTTCTGGCCGACCTTCTCACTCCGGGTCGGAAGGAAGCGGATCCGGAACCCGACGTCGTCATCGGGCAGGAGCGCGACACCGTCGTACGGATCATCGGCCACCTCCCGGCCCAGGACCCCGGACCAGAACCGCGCGAGCCGCAGAGGTTGGCTCGCATCGAAGCTGACCGCGAACAGTTGACAAGTCATCCCCGTGCTCATCTCCGATCCCGCTGACGCCTTACCTGCCCGTCGAGCGGGAGCCTAAGGGCGAGGCGGCGTCGCCCGCACCCGAGTTTCGACGGCAGCCGGAACACCCGGCGGCGCACGCGACACCAGATATCCGCTCATCAGCTGAGGCGGCGCCGCCGGGCCCGCGACGCGGTCCGGAGGGTGCTCCGCGCCCGGATCACGCGCCAGCGCCGCCTACTTCACCGATTCACCCTGAGCGGGCCAGCCGGCGGCGACCGCCTGCTGGATCAGTCCCGCGACCAACCGCGGCGTGACCGGCTCCAGGGCGAAGACCTCGGCCACCCGGTCCGAAGACGCGGTGATGATCGGTCCATAGTTGAGCCACGGGTCGTCGAAGGCCACCAGGGCCTCCAATCGTGTGCCCCGCCCGGGTGCGACGTGCCAGACCCTGACGACGACGTGACCGGGGTCGACGTGACGGACCGTCCATCGGTAGTCGGCGCCGTCGACGCGAATCCTCCGCTTGCGGGTCCGGGCCACGGGGCGAGGGTAGGCGGCCGCGCCGTCACGGCGGTAGCGGGATTCGCGACGGGCCGCCGCAGCCGACCGCTGCCGTGAGGCAGCGCCCGTGATCGGGTGGATGGGTGGCGCCGAAAGGCCGCGCGTCGACGGCCCGGATCGTGCCAGCATGCTCGACATGTCGGATCGCGCACTGAGCTTCGGGGTGGTGGCGGAAGCGTACGAACGGTTCCGGCCGGGGTGTCCCGCGGCGCTCTTCGACACGGTGATGACGTACGCGGGTCGGCCCGTCCGGACCGCCCTGGAGATCGGCGCCGGGACGGGCAAGGCGACCCGGCTGCTCGCTCAGCGGGGGGTCGCGGTCACCGCGACGGAGCCCGACGTGGCCATGCTCGCCGAGCTGCGCAGGCACGTGCCGGCAGACGTCAGGACCGTGCGGGCCGCGTTCGAGGACCTGCGACCGGGCGAGAGCTACGGGCTGGTCTACGCGGCAGCCGCGTTGCACTGGACGAACCCGGAGGGCCGGTGGTCCCGCGTGGCCGCGCTGGTGGAGCCGGGCGGGGTGTTCGCCTCGTTCGGTGGGCCGGTCCAGCTGGCCGACCCGGCGGTGGAGGAGGCTGTACGCGCGGCCCGGGCACCGTTCCTGGCGAGCGACGAGGTTCCGTCTCCGGACGGGACGCCGCCGGGAGATGACATGCAGTGGCCGGGCACGGAGCTTCAACGGTCGCAGTGGTTCGCCGATGTCCAGCAGTCCGTGATCGAGCGGCGCCTGACGATGACAGCCCGCGACTACGTGGGTCTCCTCTCCACCATCTCGGCCTACCTCGTCCTGCCGGCCGCGGAGCGGGAGCAGGTGTACAGCCGGATCATGCGGGTCCTGCCCGAGACGGTCGAGATCGCCGCCGACATCACCGTTCATCTCGCGCGTCGGCGTAGCGAGCCGTAGTGCCACGACGAAGCCGGGCGCCCGACCGCAGGTCGTGGCGGGTCGGCCGGTTACCGTTGCCGCTGTGCGGGCGGCGGCGGGCGAGACGATCGGCTTCTCGGTGCTCGGCTCCGTCAGGGTCGTCCGCGCTGGCGCCGAGCTGCACCTGGGCGCTCGCCAGCAACGCCTGGTGCTCGCCTTGCTGCTGGCCCGGGCCGGTTCCCCGGTCTCCCTGACCGAGTTGATCGACCTGCTCTGGGACGAGGAGGCACCGGCCAGCGCCGCGAACGTCGTGCACCGGCACGTCGGGGTGCTCCGGCGGCTGCTGGAGCCCGGCCTGCCCACCCGGTCGGCGGGCCGGCACATCCTCCGGGACCTCGCAGGCTATCGGCTGCGCGCCGACGAGGAGTCCCTTGACCTGCTGAAGTTCCGGTCGCTGAGCCGGCTGGCGGGCCGGCGTCTGCAGGACGGCGACCCGGAGGCGGCGCTGCGGCATTCCCTCGACGGGCTGCGGCTGTGGCGCGGCCGGTGCGCCGCGGGCCTGGAACCGGCCTCCCGCCGGCATCCCACGTTCCTCGCCGTGGAGGCCGAACGTGTCCAGGCCGTGCGCGAGGCCGCCGACGCCGCCGAGCGCTGCGGCCGGCTGGGCGCGGTGCTGGCGCCGTTGCGGCAGGCCGCCGAGCAGCACCCGCTCGACGAGTCGCTGCAGAGCCGGTTGCTGCTGGCGCTCGCCGCCGACGGCCGTCAGGCGGAAGCCGTCGAGATGTACCGGATGGTGCGCCGCCGGCTCGCCGACGACCTCGGCATCGACCCGGGCGGGGAGCTGCGGGAGGCGTACGACCGGCTGCTGCACCAGCGCATCCAGCCGGTGCGTACCGGGTCGCCGCCGTCACTTCCCCGGCCCGCGCAGCTGCCACCGGACCTGCCCTTCTTCAGCGGGCGGGACGACCTCATCGCCGAGGCCCGCGCGGCGGTCGCGCGCCCGGGCGGACCGGCGGTGCTCGCGATCGATGGCATGCCCGGGATCGGCAAGACCGCGCTCGCGGTCCACCTCGCCCACGGGTTCGCCGCCGGCTACCCGGACGGGCAGCTCTATGCCGACCTGCGCGGATACGACGGGCGGGAGCCGGCGATGAGCCCGGCGGAGGCGCTACGCGGATTCCTCGGCTCGCTCGGGGTGCCCCAGGAGGGCATTCCGGCCGAGCTGCACGCCCAGGTGGGCATGTACCGCAGCAGCCTTGCCGGCCGGCGCATGCTGATCGTGCTCGACAACTGCCGGGACGCCGAGCAGATCCGGCACCTGCTGCCGGGCAGCCCGGGCTGTCTGGTGATCGTCACCAGCCGCAGCCGGCTCAGCGTCCTGCTGACCACGGCCGGCGCCCACCCGTTGCCGGTCGGGCTGCCGAGCGTCGAGGAGGCCCGCGCTGCGCTCCTGCGGCCGCTCGGCGCCGGCCGCCTCGCGGCGGACCCGGCCGCGATCGACGCCATCATCGCCAGCTGCGGGCGGCTTCCGCTCGCGCTGGCCGTGGTGGCCGCCCGCGCGGCAACCCTGCCGGTGACGCCACCGGCGCAGATCGCCGCGGAGCTGGCCCGAGCGCCCGGGAGTCTGGACGGCTTCGACGGCGACGACCCGCAGACCGGCCTGCGTGCCGTCTTCTCCTGGTCCTACCAGGCGCTCTCCGCCCCGGCCGCCCGGCTCTTCCGGCTGCTGCCGGTCCATCCCGGCCCCGACATCTCGACCGCCGCGGCAGCGGGCGTGGCCGGCGTCCCGCTGCGGAGCGCGCGGGCACTGCTCGGCGAGCTGAGCCGCGCGCACCTGGTCAGCGAGGACCTGCCGGGCCGCTACCGCACCCACGACCTGCGATGGCGCTGTCGCGCGCAGCGCGGTACAGGTTGGGTGTCGCCGAGGCGTGGGAGGTGCTCGGCCGGGTGCATGCCGCCCGCCGGGAGCTGGGACAGGCGGTCGGCTGCTGGCGCGAGGCGGCCGTCGCCTACCAGGAGGCCTCTGCCGCGGCGCCGGCCGCGGAGGTGCTGGCGCTGGTCGGCGACGCCCTCGCCGCCGGCGGAGACCAGGACGCCGCGGCGCGCGCCTGGCAGGAGGCGCTGGCCCTGATCCCGTACGCGCAGAGCCGGACCGGCCGGCGGCTGGCCGGCCTCCTCGCGGTGGTCACGCCGCGTCCGTGACCGATCGCGGTCGGCGACGGCACTCGATCCGCACTCACGGATCAGTGCATTCGCATCGGCCGTCCCTAGGCTCGGGCCTCATTCACCGTTGCTCCTGCCTGTGGGGGAAACATCGTGCTACGGGCACCCCTCGAATCACCGGCCGGCCCGGCCGAGCGCATGACCGCGCTGCATGCGGACCACGCCCGCGCGGTGCTGCGTCTCCTGCTCGTGCTGACCCGCGGCCAGCGGCAGACCGCCGAGGACCTGCTCCAGGAGACGATGCTCCGGGCCTGGCGGCATCTCGACTCGGTGCCGGCAGAGCCCGATGCCGCCCGACGGTGGCTCCTCACCGTCGCCCGGCGGCTCGTCATCGACGGTGTCCGGCTGCGCCGAGGTCGCCCGGCCGAGGTCCATCTCGTCGACATGACCTGGATTCCCGCCGGTGACGACACCACCGGCACCGCGCTCGCCTCGTACGCCATCCGCCACGCGCTCGGCCGGCTGAGCCCGGCGCAGCGCAGTCTGCTCTCCGAGGTGTACCTGGTGGGGCGGTCACCGGAGGAGGTCGCGGGCCGGCTGGGAGTGCCGATCGGCACGGTCAAGTCCCGGACCCACTACGCGCTGCGCGCCCTGCGCACCGGTCTCGACGCGTCCTGAGCGGGGATGACTCCGCGGGCCGGCGAGCCGGCCGGTGGGTCGGAGGTCACATTGCCGCGACGCGCCTGTCCCGCGGCGCCGGCCCTGCACTGCTATGACGACCGTGGCACCCAGCCGTACCCGGCTCGCACCAGAATGACCGGCCCGCTCTTCTTCGCCGTGCTCGGCCCGGTCCGGGCCTGGCGCGGCCAGTCCGACATTGACCTGGGCACCCGGCAGCAGCGGCTCATCCTGGCGTTGCTGCTCGCCCGGGCCGGCGGGGCGGTCAGCGTCGCCGAACTCGTCGACCTGCTCTGGGCGGCCGACCCCCCGCCCAGCGCGGTCAACGTGGTGCACCGGCACATCGGGATGCTCCGGCGGCGCTTCGAGCCGGGCCTGCCGACGCGGGCGGCGGGCTCGGTGCTGATCCGCGACGGCGCCGAATACCGGCTGCGGATCGACGGGGAGTCCCTCGACCTGCTGCGTTTCCGGCGCCTGGTGGCCCAGGCCGGTGGCAGCTCCGGCGAGCCGGCCGTGGAGCTCTACCGGGAGGCGCTGGCGCTGTGGCGCGACCGGTGCGCCTCGGACCTGCGGGCCGGCGGTCGGGCTCATCCGGAGTTCGTCGCTGTCGACGGCGAGCGGTTGGCGGCCGTCCGGGCGGCGACCGACGCCGCCCTGCGGGCCGGGCGCGTCCACGCGGTGCTGCCCGCGATCCGGCTCGCCGCCGAACACGAGCCGCTGGACGAGGCACTGCGGGCGCGGCTGCTGCTCGCGCTCGCCGCCGACGGCCGGCAAGCCGAGGCCCTGGCGGCGTACGCCGACATCGAGCG